>CAZWVE010000096.1:0-6225 GCA_964636925.1 uncultured Marinicella sp. | reverse complement strand
GTTTGCCCATTGGTCAAGGCGTTTGTGGTACGGCGTTTGCCAACAAGCAATCATTGACGGTGGCGGATGTGTCCAAATTTAGCGGTCATATTTACTGTGATACGGCCAGCCAATCCGAAGTGGTGGTGCCTTTTAATCATAATCTTGTGAATGGGGTGTTAGATATTGACAGCCCAAAACTTAATCGATTTACGGCCGAAGATTTGTTATTTTTTGAGCAGGTGGTCACTATTTACTGTGAATCATTATCCCTTAAGTAACTGCATTAGCTCATCAATTTTAAAGGGTTTGATTAATAACTTATCAATGTTGTGTTGTTGGCAGCGTTGCTTTAATTCTTTGGATATATCAGCACTCATCATGATTGTGGTTGTGGCCACTCCCAGTTCACGGCAAGCCAGGACAAAGTCAATGCCGGTCATGTTCGGCAAATGATAATCCACCAATAAAGCATCATACTGGTTATTATCAATGGCATTCAGCGCTTGGTGCGGATTATCGAAAATATCCACCAGATGACCAGCTTTTTCCAGCAATTCAAGCAATAATTGCTGGTTTATGGCATTGTCTTCCAGCACCAGAAGATGGCGTTGTTGATCCCTTTTAAGGGTATCTGTGTCCGTTTTTATAACCTCTTGAGAGACACTGAACAAGCTGGCAATTTGTTTGTGTAAAAATGGCCAGTTCAGTACTTTGAAGGAACCCTGGTGACGGGGGTTGTTTTGTCGTTGACTCTTGAGTAAGTAAACCGGCTTTAATTCACGGTGAGCGGTTTCAATAGCCTGTTCATGGTTTGCCTGACCCCGGTCAATAACAAAAAGACAATCAAAGGGTTCTTCGATATCATAACTTACCGTCATGCCCAGGCGTAACAAACATTCGCTCAAAGCTGTTTTGACCACACAATCCTCGGCCATTACACAAGCTGTGGTATGACGGGACGCCACTGGCACCGGAGCGTCGTAATCAAGCTCGATTTTAATGAGGCAACTGACCTCAGTGCCTTGCCCCGGCTGACTGTCGATATTAATATCTCCGGACATTTTTTCGCACAATTGTTTAACGATGCTTAAACCCAAACCGGTGCCGCCGTATTTGCGGGTGATTGAGCTGTCAGCTTGTGCAAATGGATCAAACAGATTATTAATCATACCTTGCTCAATGCCCATACCGGTGTCTTTCACCACTATAAGTATTTCATTTCGATCATCTGCCGGTAAGACACTGAGCACCACATGACCTTTTTGGGTGAATTTAAATGCGTTGCTCAACAAATTAATCATGATTTGTTTAATGCGGATAGGGTCACCGAGCCAAGAAGTCGGTAATTCGGCATCCAGACAAGTCACGAAATCAAGACGTTTATTCTTACTCACTGAAATAAAGGATTGGGTCACCTCGTCAACCAATTCAACCAAATTAAAAGGACGCTGCTCGAGGACCAATTTACCGGCTTCAATTTTTGATAAGTCCAGAATGTCATTAATAATATCCAGCAGATGTTCGCCCGATTCATTAACGGCTTCAGCATACAGTCTTTGATCGGCGCTCAACGTTGATTCCAGCAGTAGCTGGTTCATGCCCAGGATGCCGTTCATGGGTGTGCGGATTTCATGAGATACTTGGGCCAAAAAATCACTTTTGGCTTTACTAGATATTTTGGCTTGTTCTGCTAAATGCTTGACAGCCTGGAATAAGCGGGCATTTTCAATGGCTAAAGAAGACTGAGACACATAGGCAATGGCTAATGAGATGGTGTTGGCCTTAAATGGTTTAGCCTGACGATAAAAGCTGATTAATCCCAGACGTTCTTTTGAGTGACTAAATAAAACATGCAGGTAATGGCCTTGCTGATTCGAATCGAGTTGATATTTTTCGTCATTGTCGTATAAATTTAACGCCAAACTGCCTAATCGGTTTTGTTCGGCGACTGTCAGTTGCTTGTCACTGAAAATCTGGTCATTGTTGTCGTTATTCCAATAGCAAATTTCAATATGAGAGCACCTTATATGCCGGCCGATTTGCTGCTTTATTTTTGCAAAAAGTTCTTCTACGTCCAGGGACTGAACCAGGGAATGTGTCAGGGACAGTTGATTTTCGACAAAGGCCTGTTTTTCATGAGCGAGTGTCAGTTCCTGATTATACTGCCAACGTTTTCGCCAGATAAGAAATAATACTCCGGCAATCAGGGCACTGATAAATGCGTATAGCCAATATGCCGCCGGTGTTTTCCAGGGCGCTTTGGCCACCAGAAAATGTAGACTCAGCGGTTCAGACCAATCATGATCCATGCTTTTGCCCCGAATTTGAAAATCATACTTGCCTGCGGGTAGCTGGTAAAAAGTCTGACTGGTTTGTTGCCCGGCCTCTAACCAGGACTGATTGTCGGCAAAACGATACTGATAGCGGTGGCTGTCCGGTTGGCTGAATGACAATAACTGATAGTCAATTTGTAAGCTGCCATAGTTATAAGGTAATTGCGTTAAATCTACCAGGGTTTTACCATTATGACGCACTTGCTCTAACACCATAATTGGTTTTACCTGGTTACTGTTATGCGCTGATTGACTTTTGACATGAACCAGGCCGTTGGCTGTCAAAATCATGACACTGCCATCATGCATTTGAATGCTGTCGAGAACCATACGACCGGGTAGATTATCGGTGTTGGTGTAACGTTTGATAAGGGTGCCATCGTCCGCATTAACGACCAGAACACCGTTCTGGCCGAGCAGCCAGCACTCATTATTAAATTGTTTGATACGATAAACGCCATCTGTTGAAATGAGTTGATTAAGTTGATCGGTTGACTCATTAATCAGTTCACCATCTTGTTGTCGATAGCGTAAAATTTTACCATTGGATAATAACCAAACCTTGTCATTATCTAACACAATGTCTGCAAAACCTTCTTCAGAATGAAGTTCGGTTTTGGTGTCCAGGGTGTTGCGATCCAACACTTCGAGGCCCTGGTTACCAATCAGCCAAAGATCCCCGTTGTCATCAAAAGCACGATTGGCGTGAATATCACTGAGTAGTTTGCGATCGGTTACTGGCTTTGCTTTTTGCTCGTGTTCGTACCAGCGGTAGAGTTGATTATCACCGTAGAAGGTGACATACATTTGATCATTTACTTCAAACAACAGTCTGACGCCGGGATTATCGCCTGATAATTCGAATTTATTTGAAATTGGATTTAAGCGATATAAACCCATGGCAGAAATTACCCACAGCTGATAATTATGATCCAAATAAAGACCATTAATTTGGTCAGGCACATTATTTTCTGCATCATAAACCTTAAGTGTATTGAATCGGCCATTTTTATATCGGTTTAAACTCAGGGTGTGTTGGCGATAATCATGCAACCATAAATTGTTTTCAAAATGACCGGCACTATGAACAATGGAATCAATGTTCATTTGCTGGCCTGTCGAAAACGGTCTTTTAATGGTGGTTTCATGCCAACGGTGGTTAAGTCGTAACACACCCATGCTATCGGTGGCGACCCAAATATTATGTTCCTTGTCTTCAAAAACCGAACGGATATTGATGTTGTTACCCAGTACCTCACCCTGACTGATAAACTGTATTCGACTTAATAAGCCGTCATCCAGTAATGCCAGTCCTTTTACGGTCGAAAGCCATAACCGGTTGGCACTGTCTGCAGTAATGCTTCTAACTGTTAATGGTTCACCCATTAAAACCGAAAAGTGTTCCCGATTAATAAGACGTGTGAAAGAATTTTGTTGTGGATCAAACCGATAAACACCCTGGTAAGCAGCCAAATAAATATCTCCATCCTGGTTTATGGCGATACCGTATATCCTGGCTTCTTTACCGTTTGTATCACTGACATCAATGGTGTGAATAACGGCTTGTCGTGTCACGGGGTCTATGTCATAGACCATGCCTTCTAATGTCACTGCCCAAATATGGCCGTCAGCGGCGGTTTTGGCATCAAAAAATCGCACTGATTGTAACCAATCGGTATTCTCGGGTGTTAAATGGCTAAAATCCTGAGATTGTTGGTTAAAAATTGAAATACCGGCGTCGAATTGAAACACCCAAATATTATCGGCCTGGTCAGCGGCTAAGGCGAATACCATCGATTGGAATATACCCCGGGAACTGTCGACACTGTCAAGATTAATCTGTGGAATGAGGATGAATTGTAGAGACTTTTTTTGATAACGGGCTAAACCCAGGGTGTTTAAACTCAGCCACATCTCGTTTTGAGTTTGCACAAACAAAGAGATTTCATTGCTGGGCAAACTGTCAGCATCCAGGTTGTCTTGCGTGAAGTGTAAAAAATCCTGACTGTCGAACCGGTTGAGTCCCTGGTGGGTGGCAATCCACAGGTAACCTAAATGATCTTGTCCAATTTGAGTGACTTTTTCGCCCAGTAAGCCGCGGTATTGATCATAATGGATGACATTGACAAATTGCGTGTGGCTGTTATCGTCTAAAGAATCATTCGTGTCGTGGGCAATAGTCGGGCAGCTGACGAATGCGATGACTACCAATAACCATAATTTGACGTTCGAAGAAAGGATGTTACGCATGCCCTTGTTAATGAATATTAAGATTGATGGGTTACTTAATATACCACAGTCATAGTGGTTATACGGGCATATTCTCACCCGGTTTAAACATTCTGTCATGATATAATTGGACCATGAAATCATCAAAAGCAGCCGCCGGCCATCGGCTTTATCAATACTGGCAAAAATTGCATAATAAACCGCTGGGTCCATGGCTTTTTAACAAAATACTGGCTGTTAATGTGCCGTATTCGGGCAGTATTAAAGCCCGGGTTACGGCGCTTGAACCGGGTCGTTGTCGGGTTTTATTGCCGTATCGACGGGCCAATACCAATCACCTGAATTCGGTGCATGCTTTGGCTACCGCTAATTTAGGCGAACTCGTGAGTGGTTTGGCGATGTTGACCGGTTTGCCTGACACGGTACGCGGTATCGTGACGCGTATTGACACAGAATATCTCAAAAAAGCCCGCGGCGATTTAATCGGCAAAGCCGATGTAGACATACCCGCGGTGACTGAAGACAAAACAGAATTTCAAGTTCAGGCGCATATTTATGACCAGTCCGGTGATGAGGTCACCCGTGTGACCGTCACCTGGTTATTATCTCCACTTTCTTAGAAAATAAAAATTATGCTGACATTAAACTCATTTGCGCAAGGACAATGGCATCAGGCCGATGCCGGATTTAAAACATGCCACAACGCCATTACTGGCGAACCGATGGCCCGGATTTCCAGTCAGGGTTTAGATTTCGCAGCCATGCGTGATTACGCCAGAGATAAGGGACAGTCATCGCTGGCGCAGATGACCTTTCACGAGCGGGCCTTGATGCTCAAAGAGCTGGCCTTGTATTTATTGTCTAAAAAAGATGATTTTTACCGCTTATCACGGGCCACCGGTGCCACCCGTCAAGATTCCTGGATTGATATCGAAGGCGGTATTGGCACCCTGTTCGTTTATTCCGGTAAAGGCAGGCGGGAAATGCCGGATCATACAGTTTATATCGATGGTGCTTATGAACCGTTGTCCAAAGACGGTAGTTTTATTGGTCAACATATCTGCACGCCGATGCAAGGTGTGGCGGTGCATATTAATGCCTTTAATTTTCCCTGTTGGGGCATGCTGGAAAAACTGGCGCCGACTTTATTGGCCGGTATGCCGGCGATTGTCAAACCGGCTTCTGATACCGCTTATTTAACGGAATTAATGTTCCGGGAAATGATTGCTTCGGGTGTTTTACCGGAAGGTTCGGTACAGTTAATCTGCGGTTCCACCGGGAATTTATTGGACTTGTTGGATGGTCAGGATGTGGTGGCGTTCACCGGATCAGCGTCCACCGGTCAATATCTGAAATCAAAAGACAATATCATGCAACAGGGTGTTCGTTTTACCATGGAGGCCGACTCCTTAAATTGTTCCATTTTAACCCCGGATGCGACTCCGGACACCCCTGAATTTAAAGCCTATGTCAATGAAGTGGTGCGAGAAATGACGGTCAAATGTGGTCAAAAATGTACCGCTATTCGTCGCGCCATCGTGCCCAATAGCCTCATCGATGCAGTCGGTGAAGCCATCAGTGAACAATTGAAAAATCTGGTGATCGGTGATCCGGCCAATGATACGGTGAAAATGGGGGCTTTGGCCAGCCTTGATCAACAACGTGAAGTGCGTGAACGGGT
>CAZWVE010000095.1:0-6228 GCA_964636925.1 uncultured Marinicella sp. | reverse complement strand
AAAAAATGTTTGTTAATGCTGTGAAAAATTCAATGAATTATTTAGAGTTTGGAATTGGAGGGAGCACATTATGTACATTGGAGAATAGCAAAGCAAAGGTCACTTCTGTTGAATCAGATGTTACGTGGATTCAAAAGGTAAAAAAGTATCCATATGTGAAAAGAATGGAAATTTTGGGAAGATTGAGTATATTCCATATTGATATTGGACCTACAAGAAAATGGGGATTCCCAAAAGGTAATAAGCATAGAAATTTATATCCAGATTATTCAAGTAAAGTATTTAAAAGTAGGTTTGTTAATAATGTTGATACGGTTTTCGTTGATGGGAGATTCAGAGTGGCTTGTATATTGAATTCAATAATATTTTTCCATAATAAATCTTTAGTAAAAATAATTATACACGATTTTACGAATAGGCCCCATTACCAGATGGTGTTAAACTATCTAAACATTGTTAATGAGGTCGATAGCTTAGTAATTTGTACCATAAAAAAAGAAATTGATTTAAATAGATTAAAATCTGATTATGAATATTATAAATATATCCCTAAATGAACTAATTAATAATGCTTCTAAGCCACAAAAATAAATTTATTTTCACTAAAACCGTAAAAACAGCCAGTACATCAGTTGAGTTCTTATTTGAACCATTTTGTTTATCTGATAACCAACAAGAGTTGCTGCATTCAGGGGGAGAGTTGATTGGTTCAATCGGTATTGTGGGCGCCAGAGGTTTAGCGGCTCAAGAAGCGACTTGGTGCAATCATATGCCTTTAAAAGAGATTCACGAGTTATTAGATGAATCTATTTTTAAGCGCTATTTTAAGTTCACGACTATTCGAAACCCATACACCAAGATGGTTTCTTTATTCTATTACTTAGAGAAAAGAAATAAAAAGAGAATAAAAAATGGCTTAAAACCTAAAGACTTAGGCATACCCAATGATATAAAGTCTGATGTTTTAAGGTTTAGAAGTTGGTTACAAAATGGTGGTTTAATATTAGATAGATCAAAGTACTTTTTGAATGGAACATTGGGGGTTGATTTTTTTATACGTTATGAACATCTTCTTTCGGATCTAAAAACAGTCTGTAACAAGCTCGATATTTCCACTGATATACTTAAAAACTTGAAACATCAAAAACCCGGTGTAAATAAAAAACCAATACCTACTGAAGAATATTACGATACCCATAGCCGAAAACTAATCGAAAAAAAATACGACTGGGAAATTAATTACTTTGGTTATAACTTGGATTAGTGCACTGATATAAATCACAATAATAGTTATTCCAAAATAGAATGTCATTCTGCAAATACTCATAATCAGTAATTTGTTGGTATGTATTGTTGATTTTGGAAAATTTGCTGAGGTGCTTTAAGTTGTTGAAAAGTTCATCCACTAACGCATAAAAGGGTTCTGTTTTAATTGCTGACTGATTGAATAGCAGCGCCGATAAAAAATTCATGCTTGTGTTCACATTTTTGTGGTGTTTGTTTTGGTTTGACCAAATCAAAAAAGGTACCTGGTGATTTTTAATGTAGAGTTCTGGGTCTGTTGAAATGGGTTTGTTTTTTCGCATAATTTTTCGAAAGGCTCTTTTACGTTGTTTTCTCGTTGTTGACTCTATATCAATTCCTTTTTTGCTGAGGTAGTCATCTATTATTGATTGTCTAAATTCAGGTAATCCCGGCTGGTGATCCCCCAGTACCATAATAATCGTTGGATGTTCAGAATTTGCATAGTGATTAATGAGTTTTCCAATGGCTTTATCTGCTGAGTGTAGGGCGTTTATGTATGTTTTAATGTGGTTATTTTCTATATCTGAATAATGACCATACACGTTTAGATCTGATTCTAAATAAGCGTCATAGTCCCAAAATCCATGGGTTGAATTAGGAAAGGAAAATATAAATTGTGGTTTTTTTGACTGATCGGTTAGTTTAATGATTTCTTTAACTAATTCCATTTCTGAAGGGTAGCGACCGGCCGGATCCAATTCCATTCCTTGACGGTTATGCAGGCTGTAAAATTTATCAAAGCCTAAAAAACGATATATCTTTTTATAATTAAAAAAATCCATTGAGGCGACATGCAACGCCGTGGATTCATAACCATTGTTATTGAATACTCTGGCAATACTTGGAATGGGGCGATTAATGTGGTCTATATAAGGTATAGATTTTTCAGGCAGAAATCGCATACTCATACCCGTTAACAATTCAAATTCCGGGTTAGCTGACCTGCCACCAATCTCAGGGCTAATTACTAAACCAGAAATACCTGCTTGGGCATATTTGTGAAAGTTTGGGATGGGGTCATAACTTGTTTTTATATCCATTTGTAATGGGTCAGCAAAAGCCTCAATAAAAAAGATAATGACGTCTGGACGTCCCGAAGAATTGTGAGTTGTGTTCTTAAAATATTTATCTGCGATTCGATTAACTGATGCGAGCGAATAGTCATGAGGGGGTTTGATTGAATGTTGCTTTAGTAATTGAAAATAGAAGGCAAATAAAAACCCATGATGTTCCGGTAAGTTAATTGGCATGGCTTTACCGGATAATTTTAATTTTTTCTGAAGAAAGTCAGCAATTTCATTGTGATTAAGACTGAGTGGTGTAAATATGCTAATCAACAATAAATAAAACAAATATTGGTACTTATGAAAATATTTATTGGGTTGTGATTTGAAAAAATAACATACAATAATCCCACAAATAACCAATATACAGCCAATCTCTATTAGATAATTAAACCAGGATTCAGGTGCCAAAATCAATTGTAGGCTGTGGCGAAAATCACTGGGTGTAAAGGGCAATTCAAAAATATTCATCATTTCTGCATTGAGATACAAAATCAAAATGTACAGAAAAGTTAATAAAATAATTGAAAAGGCAACCCGGCGAGTCACCATAAACAGAACGATAAATGTAAATAATAAGGATATTGGTTCGAGGTAAAATGAAGATTTAGCACGACTGATTGGAACCAAATCAGTTGTGGATTCAAAAATGATGCCGGTTAACCAAAAAAGTAAGAAACAATAAGTCGCAATCCCCAATAGACTTAAGAGAAAATAACCTGCTGATTTTTTGTGTTTGAATTTAATTGCCACGAACGGTATTAAAAAATGGGGATATATTTATGTGATTAATGATCCATAAACCCAATCGCCTCCTCTTGGGAATCAATTTGCGGGATTTCAGGGAGTGATTTTAGCAGAATTTGGCCGTAGGGTTTGGTTTTGAAGCGGGGATCGCAGAGGATGAGGAGGCCTTGGTCGGATTCGCCGCGGATGAGGCGGCCGGAGCCTTGTTTCAAAGTCAGGGTGGCGTGGGGGATTTGTAGTTCTTTGAAGGGGTGTTTGCCCTGGTTTTTGAGGTGGTTTTCTTTGGCTTTTTGAATCGGGTCGTTGGGGTGTAAGAATGGGATGCGGTCGATGATGACGCAGCTGAGGCCGGTGCCGCTGACATCGACGCCTTCCCAGAAACTGTAGGTGCCGAGTAACAGGCCGTTGCCGTCGTTTCTGAATTCTTCTAAGATTTGTGCGCTGTTACTGTCGTTCTGGACGTAGAGGTTACGGTTCGGCGGGCTGTGCTCAAAGTAGGCTTTCGCGGCTTCGCGGTTTTTTTTGGCGGTGAATAGGAAAAAAATACCGCCCTGGATGTTTTCGATGATGGGCCGCAAGTATTGGAATAATTCGTTGTTATAGTTGAAATGATTGGGCTCGGGTAAGCGGCCGGGTTCGGGCAATAATAATCGGGCTTGTTGGCGGTAGTTAAAAGGGCTGTCCACTGATAGTGTTTGTGCGTCGTTAAAGCCTGTTTGGGTTTGGAAGTGGTCAAAGCGTTGATTAACGGTGAGGGTGGCTGAGGTCATAATCCAGGCGGCGTCAATTTTGGCTTTAAAACGGCTAAGGGGGCCGGCCACATCCAGTGGTGATTTGTGCAGGGCAAAGCGGTTGTTGCCGGCTTCGTACCAATACACGTGATCGGCATCGTCTGCGGTCATCATGTCGTCAAGTAAATCCAATAAGGCGACCAGTCGCAGGTAAACTTGTTCGATGGCTTTGTCGGCAGCAACCAGTGGTTCCAGGGTATTTAATAAGTCACGGCCGTTTTCTTGAAACTGACTGAGTTCATGTTTAATGTCTTCATTTTCGAATAATTCTGCCATGGAACGGCGATTATCCAGTGACACCAGGGCGCTTTGGGTTTTTTTTAGGCTGATATCAAAATCAAAAAAGGCATCTTGTATGGCGTTAAAACCACCGCTGACTTCGCCGACGGCAGTTTTGATATCGGTCAGCAGGTCTTTGCACTGGCGGCTTGAGATATTCTGGCTAAAAAAACGCTCGGCGATACCCGACAGCTGATGGGATTCATCAATAATAATGACTTCGGCATCGGGTAATAATTCACCGAAATTATCTTCTTTAAGGGCCATGTCGGCCAACAGTAAATGGTGATTTATAACCAGAACGTCGGCATTCATGGCGCGGTTTCGGGCGCGGTAAACAAAACAATCGTGATAAAAGTCACAATCTTTGCCGAGGCAGTTGTCTGCTGTTGAAGTGATTTCATGTCGTACGATGCTGTTGTTTAGCTCATCGCTGAGTTCCACCAGGTCACCGGAATCGGTGCTTTCAGTCCAGTGTGGCAGTAAACGATAGAGTTCTTGATTGGCCGGATATCTGGACAGGGGTTTATGCAGTGAATGTTGGTACCGGTATCGGCACAGGTAATTATTGCGGCCCTTGAGCAGGCGAATTGTTGGGTTCTTTCTGAAGCTTAATTGAGACAATAAAAAGGGCAGGTCTTTTGTGAATAATTGCTCTTGAAGGTTTTTGGTGCCGGTGGAAATGATGGTTTTTTTACCCGAAAGTAAGGCCGGAACCAAATAAGCAAAGGTTTTACCGGTACCAGTACCGGCTTCAGCAATCAATGTGTCGCTGTCGCTGATGGCATCGGCTATTTTCTGCGCCAGATCAATTTGAGTTTGGCGCGCCTGAAAACCGTCCATGTTTTTGGCCAATAAGCCATGTTCGCCGAGTACGTGTTCAATATCCATTTGGTTTACAAGCAGTCATTGAGTGCCGTCAGTGCTTTGGTTTGTGTGTTTAAATCACCCAGGGCTTCCGCTGCCAGGGCCAGTGTCTGTCTGGATTGGCTGCACAGAGGTTCTGTTTGAGGTCCGGTAGAAACCACAACCTCAGCCCAGTAGGCCGCCTGGCGGTAACGACCATCGGCGAGGTAGGCTTCGGCGAGACGCTGCTGGATTTCGGCGGTGGCCGGACTGATTTGTAAGGCCCGTTGCAGGTGGTTAATGGCTTGCGTGGTGTGGCCGTCATGCATGGCTTGATCGGCCTGTTGCAATAGCGGCTGCACTGAGTCCGGTGCTTGTGTTTGTCCGGTGATTCTTGGTTGCTCGCTCAAATCCTTCACTTCAGCTTTGCTGCTGTCCTGCCTTTGGCTACAGTGGCTAAGCAGTATAATCACGATGATAAGACCGGTGACTTTAAATAATGTGTTCATGGTGGCTATGGTGACAGTAAGGCTTGTAGTTTAACGAATTATTGGGGAATTTGTTATGGCTTGGCTTTATATTTTTGTTTAGGCAGCTAAGGTAACTATTTTGCCAATAAGAAAATAGGTCGTGTAAAGAAAACTTAAATTTTCTATTTATCATGGGCCTCCGGGTCAAGCCCGAAGGCGTCGCGGTAGGGGTGGCTTAGTCTATATACTTTGGCAACCACCTCCGCATCCTTGCTCACGTGGCATAACTACATCTGTGGGCGACAACTAACACATCCTACTATCGTTGCACACCTTCATCCCTTGGTAGCCACTTTCGCATCCATGCATGCGACTTCCTCGGGCACCGACCCGGGGATCCAATTTGCGATAGCAAATAAATGTATAGCATTTCCTCTTAAATAATCAAACCCCATAAATCATCCCAATGTGGGTTTTCTTTTTCAATGAGATCAATCTTCCACTGTCTTTTCCATTTTTTAAGTTGCTTTTCGCGTAATGCGGCATCAGTCATCAGATCATATTGTTCGAAATGGATCAGTCTTTTAACACCGTATTTTTGGGTGAACCCGGGTAATAACTCATTCTTGTGCTGATAAATCCTTTTATTTAAATTATCTGTTGAGCCAATATACAATGTGCCGTTCTTTTATGAGGCTAAGATATAAACTGCAGGATTTTTCATGG
>CAZWVE010000094.1:0-6231 GCA_964636925.1 uncultured Marinicella sp. | reverse complement strand
CTGGTGTTTTTCCCTGATGAAAACCACTGGATTACCAGTCCGCAGAATGGATTAATCTGGCAAAAAGAGTTCTTTAAATGGCTCGAAGAAACGCTGTAAACTTTTAAGATAATGACAAAAAGATCGCCGCTAACCCGGATATTTCATATTGCACCGTTTATATGAAATATTCGGGTTTTATTTGCGGCGTTTTGTTGTGGTTGTAAAAAAATTTACCAGCCGCCACCACCTCCACCGCCTCCGCCTCCGCCGGAATAACCGCCACTGGATGAAAAGCTGCTTGATGAGGACGAAGAATAAGAACTTGAATAGCTCCCGTAACCATCAGATGAGGACGATATGCTTTGTTTTGAAGGTGGCACATCGGCGGCTTTTTGCATTGTCTTGTCCAGTTGCCCGGACATCGCCGATAACTGCTCAGTGAAGGATTGACTGGTAATTACATCACCCTGATACCAGCTAAAAGGTATGTCTGTGGTTTCTGCCTGTTCTGCTGTACTAAACACCGCGCTGAACTTTTCTGCCCAGCGATTTTCCAAACCCAGGGCCACTGCATAAGGCAACAGCGCCTCATAATGAGCCAGGTTTTTTTCCGGCGGATTCATGAGGTTCATTCGCTGCTCTTCGGCCATGCTGATATAGAGTTTCAAACCGGCAATTTTGTCCTGAATTTGTCGGCCGTACAATGTCGGCGCTTGCATTAACCAGGTGAACAAAATATTCAGTGCAATCATAGCCAGAGTGAAATAGACCCCCACTTGTACCGATGAAAACCAGCCCATCAATTCAGTGAATGATCCCACCAATACTAACATCAAAACCAAACCCACAATCACCGGCCAGGCCATTAACAGAACCACCGAAATTACAAAGGTCAACCCAAACACCACAAAACCGGCGAGTATCTCACTCCAGCTAAGGCCAAAACCATAAAACAAACCATAAAAAAGCAGGCAACAAACAAAACTCAGCAACCAGCCCCAGATAATATAGCGGCGATTATTTTTAAAACAGGCGTCTTTATATTCCGACTTAAGCCGAAGTGCCAATTGTTTTTTACCCTTAGCCAGTTTCACATTAGGCTTTTTATTAATGATGAGCTCATCCTTTTTATCAGCAAACAGGTTTTTATACAGCTGCCTTTCGCCTTTGGATAGTTTCTGCTGAGGCTGTTGTTTGAATAAGCGATAATGCTGAGATTTCTGTTTAATCTTCAGTGCACCTTTGACGGCCAGATTTAATATAGCGGCGGTTAAGGTGGTGTTGGTGATTTTCTTATTATCCAGATAATTAATGGCGGCCGGTGAAATTCCTTTGGGTGGTTTAAAGCGCGCAATAATCACACCTTTTTGGGGATCACGTCCGTGGCGATGCCAGGCCAAAGCCATAAAAATCAATAAACCAATCACTGCCAATAAGGTGCTGAGCCATAAGATGTTATGCCGGATGAAACGACCAATTTGTAAACCAGGTTCTTTGAACACTCCTTTTTTAAAAGAAAGACCAATGGTTAAGCCCTGATGTTCAGCCAGGGCTTGGGTGGTGGCAAATTCTACCGTGTTTTTTCCATCATTACGCGGATAAATCTCAAAATCGTCGCCTTGTTGCCCCTGATAACCGGTCCAGCCTTGAATGTCCTGAATAGCCTGACCACCGCCATCGGGTAAATGAACACGAGCTGTGACTTTATTGATGGGAAAAGACCATCCGTTGCCGGTGACATTCCAATACAGTTCATCATAGTCATCAAAAAACTGTAACTGATGGTTGGTGCGGTAGGTGAGTTGAAAACGGTGCTGACCATGGGATAAATAGTGGTCTTTATCTCCCATATAGATTCGCCAGCCATTGGCCAATTCCTGACGGCTCATGGCAGTGTTTTCGCCGTCCAATAACACCGACACCACGTCAAAATCAGTGCGCCGTTCAACCGCCAGTTGGTTGCGGTAACGTGTCGGAAAATCCCGGTAGATACCGCGCTTAATGGCCTGTCCTTCAGCCCAGACATCAATCGTTTCCACCACCTGCATCTGACCATCAGCGGCCACAGTGATGTCACTGTCAAAGTGCAGTATTTTTTCCAAGCCTAATACCGGTGTTGTCGCGATGAACAAACCGACACAGAACAACCGGGTTAAGAGTGAATGTCGCAATCTCTTCATGAATCGGTGGCAAACAGCTGATTCATGTCTTTAAAGGCCTTGAATTCCAGAGCATTGCCTGAGGGGTCTTTAAAAAACATGGTGGCCTGCTCACCGGCCCGGCCTTTAAAGCGCACATAAGGTTCAATCATAAACTGTATGCCATAATCCTTTAAGCGTGCGGCTAATTGATTCCAATCCGTCATCCTTAACACCACGCCAAAATGTGGAATCGGCACCGCATGGGCATCGACATCACTGTGCACCAGCGTGACTTGGCCAGTGTGACCTAAACTCGGGTCTAAATGACACACCAGTTGATGTCCGAACAGGTTTAAATCAATCCAGTCATCACTGGAACGGCCTAAAGAACAACCGAGTACATCACGATAAAAAGCGGTGGCTTCCGCGACATCACGGCATGGTATGGCTAAATGAAAAGGTGTTATTGTGTTCATGGTTTTGTCGCTAATAATTGCACCACATCGGCAGCACCGGTGTGACCGCGGCCTTCGATAACATCGCGCTTTAATTCAGCCAGATGGACAATATCCAACGCCTTAAAATCAGCTTTGAGCATGGTGGCATCCATCATCAATTCAGCACTCGGTGGTCCGCCGGTATTGTTATTTAACTGAGCCGGTGTGTAAGCCTCTAACACCAGCGCGCCACCTGACATCAAGCCCTCTGCAACCGCCTGGTGAACCCGTTGTCGTAATTTTGGTGGTAAATGGCAAAAGATGGAAACAATACCATGCCAAGATGAGGCTTCAATCTGATATTCAGCCAAATCAGCCTGCACGGTGGTAATCTCTACACCACGGTCCCGGGCCAGTTTTTTGGCTTTTTCCAAACCCACTTTTGAGGCATCCACAGCCGTGACTTGATAGCCCTGTTCCGCTAAGAACACCGCATTGCGGCCTTCACCTTCAGCCAGGCACAGTACCCGACCCAACGGAATGGCCTGGTATTCTGCCGCCAAAAAATCATTGGGTGCCACCCCATAGAAATAACCCTCATCATTGTAACGATCGTCCCAACTCATGACTTGACTCCTAACATATCCTCAATCATTCACCACCCAAGACAGCTCAGTCAACGATGTGGTGACACTCACCTTAAATGCTACGCATACCGGACTCACGGGTCAAGCCCGAGAGCGACGCGGATAACCGAAAAATTGAATGCAAAGGTCTCTAACGCTTACTTTATTTTAGCATGCGAATCGGCAGCGTGGCATAACCACTGCCGGGATAATGCGCGGCTGTGGTTTCACCGGCGCTTTCAATGTCGCTGCTGACATCAAGTAAAGCTGTGATAACTGCTTTGAGCTCCATGCGGGCCAAACCGGCACCGGGGCAATAGTGAATACCGGCACCATACAATAAATTTTGACTGTGATCCCGACCCCAACAAAACTGTTCGGCATCTTCAAAAACACTGTCATCCCGGTTGGCTGACACCCAATTTAAACTTAATATAGAATCTGCCGGAATATCACGACCGCCCAATTTAACCGGGCACGTGGTTTTACGGCGGTTGGTTACCAAGGGTCCCTGCAGACGCAAGATTTCTTCGATGGCCTCGGGAATTTTTGCGCCATCCGCTCGCAGTTGCTGCTGGATATTTGGGCTTTCGGTTAAAAATTGTAGCAAAATCCCCATGGCCGCCGCCATGGTACCAATTTCACCCACCGCCCAATTGCGTAAAATGCTGATGAGCTGGCTGCGGGTTAGCGGCTCGTCATGAACACGTTCTTGTAACAGGCGTGCGGTAACATCGTCTTTATTCTGATGACGCTCAATAACACCCGAAACAATGACCTCAAACTCTGCAGCACAATCTGCCAGTTCAGCCCGGTCTTGTGCCAGGGTGGCTTTTTGGTTTCTTTTCACCCATACCGTTAAGGGTTCGATGTGTTGATCTGACCAACCCAAAAAAGCACACTGCATGGCCACCGCCACCGGCCAGGCAAATTCTGCCATAAAATCGAGTTCCTGAGCCTGATTGATTAAATGTGCGTAACGTCGGGCAATCTCCTGACAGGTTGGTTCAAATTCATGCACCGCTTGATCACTGAAATATGGATTGATTATATCCCGATAAATTGTATGCTCCGGCGGATCCATACCGTTGGGAACTGAAATATGGCGAGAAACCTGATTGCTATAGGTTACCGGATCATTCAGTATGGTTGCCACATCGACATGGCAAAAAACACTCCATTTAAGGTAATCACTGTAAGCCACAGGACATTCAGCGCGCATCAAATCATAGGTGTCAACGGCCTGATTCAAACTTTCATCTGAACGCGGGTTCCAATCTTCATGGAGAGACATCACGGGTTCCTGTCATCAACAAAGACTTCATTGTCATGATTTAACCCTTGGGTGCAAGCACAGCGGGACTTATGACATCACTTTTTCCTTAATAGTTGATTTGAATCAAACCACAATACCCCGCCGTTAAATCCATGACCGCTTCTCAGCGCTGTCAAGATACGAAATACCGCTTAAAAACCTTATTAATGCTGACCATGACTAATGCCCTATAAATTACTGATACTGCATATAAATCCTGACTTTTGGCCCATGTTTTCAGATCAAAAATTTGATTAAATAGTTATTATGACATGTTGCCGCTGTCTGAATGGCGGTGTTAAATACAAACCCAATTATCCCAAAGGGGGACAAATCATGAGTAAAATTTTTAAGATTATTGCACCGATTCTGGTGATTATTGGCGCCATTGTCCTGGTGCAGGTGATGGTGGCCGGCAAGCCGGAACCGGAGAAAAAAGAAAGCAGTCAGCGCAAAGTCTCTTTACATGTGTCACCGGCCGTTAAAACCAGCCGTTCCATTGATGTTGAGACGCAAGGCGAAGTCAAAGCCAAAAACCAAATTCCATTAACTGCCCGAGTCAGCGGTCATGTGATTGATATCAGCCCGGACTTTGAAGAAGGCGCAGCCATTGACAGCGACACTTTACTGCTGAAAATCGAAGACACTGACTATAAAACTGCGGTGATTCGATCGCAAGCCCGCGTCGCTGAAGCCCAAGTGGCTCTGGAGCGCGAATTGGCCAATGAAAAAATCAAAAAAGACACCTGGAATCAGAAAAAAGGCGACACCAAACCCACACCTTTTGCCCTCAATAAACCTCAGGTGTTAGAAGCCCAAGCCAAGTTAGAAGCTGCCAAAGCCGATCTGAAAGAGGCTAAACTGAATGTTGAACGCACCGAAATACGAGTACCTTTTAATGGCCGTGTGATGTCACGGAGCGTAGGTCTGGGACAATATGTTTCAGCAGGCACGGTGCTTGGTCAGGTATTTTCAGTGGATGTCGCACAAGTGCGATTACCGTTAACAGACTTACAACTCTCTGCTTTAAGATTACCGCTTGGGTTTGAAGCCGACGAAAATAACGCGCCCGAAGTTTTATTCACCACCAATATTGGTCGCACCAGCCACCAATGGCGTGGTCGGATTGTGCGCACCAATGCCGCCGTCGATCAGAATACCCGCTTAAGTTATGCCATTGCTGAAGTGGAAGATCCTTATGGCCAGGCGGCTGATAACGGTGCGCCTTTTGCCGTCGGTATGTTCGTAAACGCACGCATTAAGGGATTTGAAGAAACTGAGGCCTGGGTTTTACCGCGTGATGCCTTACGTCAGGAGGATACGATTTATGTGGTTGATCAGGACAACAAACTGACCATTCGACAGGTAGAAGTTTATGCCACCACATCCGGCGAAGTCTTTATCAGCAACGGGGTTCAAACCGGCGAAAACGTCGTCACGTCTGCCGTCAACAATGTCTTTGACGGTATGCTGGTCGAACCGTTAACAGCCTCAACACCCGGCACTGATGCCGGCGTGGTTTCAAAACTCTAAGGGGAGCGCATTATGAACCGTTTAATCGCCTGGTGGGCTAATAATCACGTCGCTGCTAATTTGATGATGATTGGTATTTTCCTCGCCGGATTTATTGGCTTTAACAGCATGGAACGTGAAATGGAACCACAGGTTCGTTTTCCAGGACTCTATATTGGTGTCAACTGGCCCGGTGCTTCCCCTCAGGAAGTGGAAGA
>CAZWVE010000093.1:0-6362 GCA_964636925.1 uncultured Marinicella sp. | reverse complement strand
CAATAATGCTCCCTAAAATACCACCGGCAATCGAAATTCCCAACTGGGTAAACAGCCAACTGCCAATAAATGCACCGACAATACCAATTAAGATGTTGGCCACAATACCAAAGCCATAACCCTTAACTAGTACGCCCGCCAACCAACCGGCAATACCACCAATCACACAAATAATTAACAAACCTTCGAGTGTCATACTTTTCTCCTCCTCATTATGTGCCTGTCAAACAGGTATCTTATGATGCCTGTTTCAGGCTTAATTAAAATAGCACAAATGCTTCAAATTTACCTTATTTATTATGAAATTGCCGGCACCCAGAAAATCCCATCAATAGATATTTCTTAATAAATTCTATCGGCATAACAACTGCTCAATGTTGAAATATTCTTGTCGTCGCACCCTTTGCGGCTGCCTTATGCGGTGCGATATGACGCCAATAACACGTTCAAATCACAGCCAATAAATCAGCGTAATTTCGCGTTCAAAGCCGCCAACACTTCAGAGCCGGGACACAGCTCATCCTGCGTCAACGCATTCAAAGGTGTATCGACGGTATTAATTTTTCCGTGGGTGTCTGGCTTGGTTTCATTGTGATAGATCAATCCGGTTAATATTTTTTGCTGTTCTTTGACGGTTTCTATTTGATTCATGGCAGCTTTGCGATTACTTAAATCATAATCGGCACCATTTTTTTGTAAATGCAATTCACTGCCGTCATGGAGTGTTACTTTTCGGGAACTACCTGCGGGATAATCAAGGGTGATTTCAAATCTGTCAGGAATAAAATCGATGGTTCCGGTGGCTTCCATATGCTCACGTACCCATTCATAGCCTTTAGTTGATTGCGGCGTGTTGTTAAATGTGACACAGGGTGAGATCACATCAATGAAGGCAAAGCCTCGATGTTGAATGGCGGCTTTAATGATCGGTATTAATTGTTTCTTGTCACCCGAAAAACACCGGGCCACTAAACCTGCGCCCAGTTGCAGGGCCATTTGGCATAAATCGATGGAATCAAACAGACTGGGAACACCTTTTTTACTGACTGAGCCCTTATCTGCGGTGGCTGAATCCTGACCTTTGGTGAGGCCATAGCAACCGTTATTCATAACGATATAAACCATGTTTAAATTACGTCTGATAACATGGGCAAATTGCCCCATGCCAATGGACGCGGTATCACCATCACCGGACACCCCTAAATACAACAAATCCTTATTGGCCATATTGGCGCCGGTGGTCACTGACGGCATGCGGCCATGTACAGAATTAAAGCCGTGTGCTTTGCCGAGGAAATAGGTTGGGGTTTTCGATGAACAACCAATACCGGAAATCTTGGCGATTTTATGGGGTTCTAAATTCAGGTCGAAACATGATTGAATAATCGCCGCACTGATGGAGTCATGGCCACAACCGGCACATAAAGTGGATAAAGCACCTTCATAATTTCGAATCGAGTAACCAAGTTTATTGCGATCTTTCTCAGGGTGCCTGAAATTGGGTCGTATATAGCTCATATCAGGCCTCCTGATGAATGTTGGATATCGCTTTATTGAGATCCAGTTTATCTAAATGACTTTGAATTTCAGTGACTAAAAATTCAGCCGTGATGGGCATACCATCAATATTCAACACGGAAATAATCTTATTCGGGTCAAAGGCCAACTCGTTAACCAGCAGGGTTTTCATTTGTGCATCGCGGTTTTGTTCAATCAGAAACACCACCGCATGATCCGCAATAAAGGCATCCACTTCCGGACCAAACGGAAAGGCTTTGATGCGAATGGCATCTATCGCTTGTGTGGTACGCAGTTGATCCAATGCCTCCTGACCGGAATAGGCACTGGTGCCGTAATAAATTACTCCGATATCGGCATCATTTGAGGCCACCTCGGCAGCCGGCACCAGGTCTTTTGCGGTGTCCCATTTCAGCAATAAACGTTGCATACCACGGGCATAGGCTTCACCGTCTTCGGTATAAGCGGCATACTCATCATGAGATGAGCCGCGGGTAAAAAAAGCACCTTTTTCAGGATGGGTGCCGGGAATGGTTCGATACGGAATACCATCACCATCGACATCTAAATAGCGCCCCCAACGTTGCTCTAAATCAGTCAATTGCTGCGCATTTAAAACCTTACCACGGTCATAAACGCGGCTGTCATCCCATTCAATCGGATCACATTGATGCACATTCATACCTAAATCCAAATCACTCATTAAAATAACCGGCGTTTGTAATCGATCGGCTAAATCAAAACCGGTCACTGTCATGTCGAAACATTCTTTGGGGTTGGACGGAAACAGCAACACATGCTTGGTATCGCCATGCGAAGCGTAGGCGGCGCTGATGAGATCCGATTGCTGGGTTCTGGTTGGCATACCGGTGCTGGGTCCGGTGCGTTGAATATCCATCAACATCACCGGAATTTCGGCAAAATAAGCCAGTCCTAAAAATTCGCTCATCAATGACACACCTGGGCCTGAAGTGGCGGTAAAGGCCCGGGCACCGTTCCAACTGGCGCCAATAACTAAACCAATCGCAGCCAATTCATCTTCTGCTTGTATGATGGCAAACTTGTTCCGGCCGGTGGCCTTATCAACACGGTAGGCTTTACAGTAGCTTTCAAAGGCTTCGACCACAGAGGTTGAGGGTGTGATTGGATACCAGCCGGCGACAGTGGCACCGGCAAAAACAGCGCCTAAACCGGCGGCTGCATTACCTTCCATCAGGATTTGATCACCATTAAGGTCGCGGCGATGAATGTTTAATTGACAAACGTCGTTATATTTCTGTTCGGCATAATCAAAACCCAGTTTTAAGGCTTTAATGTTAGGCTCAATGAGTTTCGGTTTTTTGGCAAACAGGGTATTAATTGACTCTTCAAACACACTGAAATCCATATCCAACAAATAGGCCAAAGCACCCACATAGATAATGTTCTTAAATATTTGACGGTGGCGTGGATCGGTGTAATGGGTGTTGGTGATTTCGGTTAAAGGCACACCCAGTTCAACAATATCCTCTCGGTTAAATGTATGCGGTAATCGCTTCGATGAATCATAGAAAAAGTAACCGCCGGGCAACAATTCCTGATAGTCTTTCGCCATGGTCTGGCCATTATCGGCGACCACAAAATCATAGCCGCCACGGCGGCCTAAATAACCTTGTTCATTAATCCTCACCTCAAACCAGGTGGGCAAACCTTGAATATTTGAGGGGAAAATATTTTTCGATGACACCGGCACACCCAGTCTAAACACGGCTTGACTGAATAAGTTATTGGCGGACGCCGAACCCGAACCATTGACGTTAGCAAACCGAATCACAAAATCATTGGTGGCTGAAATTTTATTGATCTCACTCATGGCATTCATTTTGAGCTCCGGTCTTGCCCGGCCTGGGCTGAAAACAGCAGAAATTTTTTCATATCCCAGGCGCCGGTGGGACAGCGCTCGGCGCATAAGCCACAATGCAGGCAGACATTTTCATCCTTAACCATCACCCGCTTGGTTTTTAAGATGTCAGAGACATATAAGTCCTGATCAAGATTGGTGGCTTTCACTTTTAACTGGTCACGTAAATTTTCCTCGGTATCATTGTCTATAAAGTTAATACATTGAACCGGACAAATATCTTCGCAGGCATCACACTCGATACAGCGATCGGTTTCAAACACCGTTTGTACATCACAATTCAAACAGCGCATGGCTTCTTCATAACCCTGGCTGAAATCAAAGCCTTTCTCTACTTCTAATTTGCGATCGGCTATGGCCGTTATCTTGTCCACCAAAGGCACAATATTACGCTCATCATCTGAAATATGGACATCATAAAGCCAATCATGAAAGCCCATTTTCTGACTCACCAGATTAAAATCGGGTGCCGGTCGGACCCGCACATCTTCAGAATGACAGTGCTTATCAATGGAAATCGCTGCCTGATGCCCATGCGCCACCGCGGTAATGACATTCTCAGGTCCCCAGGCGGCATCACCACCGACAAAAACCTGTGGTAGCGAGGTCTGAAATGTGCTTTTATCCACCTCCGGCATATCCCAGTCATTAAATTCAACGCCAATATCGCGCTCAATCCAGGGAAATGAATTTAATTGCCCTATCGCCATTAAAACATCATCACAGGGCATCATCACTTCTTCACCGGTTGGCACCAAAGTGCGTTTGCCGTTGTCGTCAAAAACCGGCTCAACCACATCAAACAACATGCCCACAAGCCGTCCCTTTTCGGTGATAAAGGCTTTGGGATTATGGTTTTCATAGATAGGAATATCTTCATGCATGGCATCTTCGATTTCCCAGGGTGACGCCTTCATATCCGATTTCGGACTTCTGACCACCACCCTGACGTCTTCGCCACCCAAACGAATCGCGGTTCGACAACAATCCATGGCGGTGTTACCACCACCCAAAACCAACACCCTTTTACCAATTCTTTTGACATGTTCAAAGGCCACCGAAGCCAGCCAATTGATGCCGATATGAATATTGGCATCCCCCTCGCTACGTCCCGGTAAATCAGGCAAATCCCGCCCGCGCGGTGCGCCGGTACCGACAAACACCGCATCGTAGTTTTTATCTAAGATTTTTTTTAAACTGGTCACTTCTTGATTAAACAGCGTCACCACACCCATATCGAGAATATAATTGACCTCTTCATCCAGCACCTTTTCCGGTAGTCGAAACGCCGGTATTTGACTGCGCATAAAACCGCCGCCTTTACTTTGGTCATCATATAAATCGATTTCATAACCCAAGGGCATCAGATCCCGGGCCACTGTTAAAGACGCCGGCCCGGCACCAATCAGGGCAATTTTCTTACCGTTTTTCTGTTTTGGTATCTCCGGTAAACGATCACGAATGTCGGTTTTATTATCCGCCGCCACCCGCTTTAAACGACAAATGGCCACTGGTTCCTCTTCCACCCGACCACGCCGACAAGCCGGCTCACAGGGCCGATCGCAAGTCCGACCCAAGACACCGGGAAAGACATTCGATTGCCAGTTAATCATATAAGCATCATTAAAACGCCCGGCGGCAATCAGCCTGATGTATTCGGGAACCGGGGTATGTGAAGGACAGGCGTATTGACAATCAACCACCTTATGAAAATAGTCTGGATCGGTAATATCAGTTGGCTTCATGGTGGCTTTCTCTCGAAGTGTTACATCAAAGCACCGTTAAGTGAGATAGATATCATTTACACGCCATCGCTTTGAATTGGTTAATAAATATAGCAATCATTCGTTGAAAAAGCAATTTGGAATGTTAACAGACAGGTGATTTCAGCCAAAACAAATTGCTTTAGCTGGTGACAAGGAGACATACAAACCCTGCTTTTCTTTTAGCAATTAAACTTTAAAAGAATTTCATTTGCCCATGTGGCGCGATGCCTTAAAGCTGGATTAAACGTAGATGACATCGTAAATAATAACATGGCCCTAATTTTCCAATCAGCCTAACCACTCAGGATTGTGAAATCGTTATGATTTTTTCAGAACAGCAATAATAGACAGGCCAAAAGGCACCCTGAATCGTGGTATTAGTTTAGTTTCTTGTTTAAAGACCTTATAGAGTACTTCGTTGACTTTTTCATTGGGTTTATTGGTTCCCAGTGGCACCAACTTATGGTTGAAATTATTGAGCAGTCTCACCAAAACCGCAATGGGAAACAGCAAAAAGTTAAAATAACTGCAATAGCTTATCGAAAAACCACAATCTCTGATAAGACCTTTCAATGGCCGCATTGAATAACGACGGTAATGCGCTAACTGTTTATCATGGTGACCAAACAGCCATTGATAGGCAGGCACAGTCAAAATCAATTGACCCTCCATTTTTAGCAGTTCATGAATTTTCATCAAAGCGCCACGGTCATCCTGAACATGCTCTAAAACATCAAATAAGCATATGATATCTATTGAATTAGACTGAATCTCCAAACCGTCAGGTAAGCTGCCTTTGACAACCTGTACACCGGTGCTGTCAATTGAATACTGCCGGGCGAAATCATTAACTTCAATGCCATTAACCTCACCAAATTCCGTCAGCATCCTCAGATTACCACCGGCACCACAACCAATCTCTAAAATCTGTCTGTCCCGATTGGGTAAATATTTGTTCAAGGTCTTTTTAATCACATCCCGTCTGCCTCGATACCACCAATGACGTGTCTGATTTTCAATTAAATTTTTATAAGCGGTTTTTTTCATGAGCTTAATAAATACAGGTTCCATTAGCCAAGTTAACCCACAGAGATTAAAAATAGGCACAACAAAATGGATATTTCCACCCGCACAAAAAATTGGCTATGTAAAACTTTTCAGAACTGACGGGAATCCGT
>CAZWVE010000092.1:0-6444 GCA_964636925.1 uncultured Marinicella sp. | reverse complement strand
ACCGTCGGTGCATGCATACCCTTATCCAATAAGCCTTTGGCCAGATCAGAAGCCAGTAATCCCAATTCTCTGGCCTGGCGGCGTAAGGTGATGATAAATTCATGACTGGCACGACGATTTTTAAACGCCAGTTGAAAACCCTTGTCCTGAAGGCGTTTCATTAAATAGTTGGCATTTAAAGTGGCAAATTCACTGACCCGCTGCATGCCTTGTTTACCGAGCAATAAAGCATACACATAAGCCCGCAAATTAACCCCGGCATTACCGGCAAACGCCGATAAACGGCCGATGGTTTTTGGTGCACGTTTTTCATCGACAAAATGATAGCCATTGTCGTCTTTACCGACATATGGTACCGGCATATAAGGCAACAGGCGTTTACCGACACCAATAGCACCGGAACCGGGGCCACCGCCGCCATGCGGTGTGGAAAAGGTTTTATGTAAATTCATGTGAATCACATCAAACCCCATAATACCGGGATTGGTTTTACCGATAATGGCATTTAGGTTTGCACCATCGTAGTAAAGCAAACCACCGACGGCATGCACTTTGTCAGCGATTTCCTTAATATGGGTTTCAAACACACCCAAGGTGGAGGGGTTGGTCAACATAATCCCGGCGGTCTGGGGTCCTAAAGCTGCTTCCAGTGCATCCATATCCACATTACCGTCTTTGTCAGTACGGATTTCTTTGACTTTATAGCCGCACATAATGGCGGTGGCGGGGTTGGTACCGTGCGCGGCATCGGGCACAATAATCTCTTTACGTGCGGTATCACCACGGTCATCATGATAGGCTTTAATCATGGCGACACCGGCAAACTCACCCTGGGCACCGGCCATCGGCGTCAACGACACACCGGCCATGTTAGTAACCGCCTGCAAGATTTCCTGCAAATGGTACATGCATTCTAAATAGCCTTGAGACAGCGAATCATGGGCCAGAGGGTGGCGTGATAAAAACTCTTCACGCATGGCCAGGGTATTGCAGACCTTGGGGTTGTACTTCATGGTACATGAGCCCAAAGGATAGAAATTGGTTTCAATGGAAAAATTTTTCTGGCTCAATTGGGTGTAATGCCTGACCACATCCAATTCACTGGCTTGCGGCATACCCAAACGCACATCACGCTGATAGGCTTTGGGGATTAGATGGCTGACATCCAGCGTTTCCAGGGATTGGGCCCAGGCGCTGCGGCCGGGTTTTGATTTTTCAAAAATCAGCATAGTGATACCTAAAATTCATAAAAAACAGAGAGATGATAATTACGACCGGCGGCATCTAAACCCGAGGCATGTTCACGGTATTTTTTATCAAACAAATTTTCAATACCGACACGCACGGTGGTTTGCAATCCGGCCTGCCATGTCAGATGGCTATCATATACCACAAAGCCACCTGTACCCAAGGGATTAATGCGCGCATCACGCATATCGCGTGCACTCAATCGGTCTTGATTGGTGGCATAACGGGCTTGTTGTCGCCAGGTTAAGCTATCCGACAAAGGCCAATGATAACCAAGCACACCAAACGTCGGTGGTATACGGTCCGCAGGCTCGTCTTGATCAGCGTCGGTTTGTTCACCATAGGTGTAAGTCAAATGGGCATATAAATGACCGCCATCATTAAAATAGCGGTTGTATTGCGCCTCAATACCCCACAATCGCACTTCACCAATATTTTGTGATTGCACGATCTCCTGACCTGAAGCGGTGGTTTCACCGGTCAATGTCGAAGCAATCACATCGTTATAATCCGAAACAAACAAAACCGTTTCGGCCTGCCAACCGTTTCCTGCATGTTTGAAACCAACATCCAAGGTATGCACAGATTCAGGTTTAACATCCGCATTCACCACATTAAAGCGATTATTGGGTCGCTCACCCACCTGCCCCAAATCAAAAATATTCGGTGGTCGAAAACCTCGGCTGACATTAACAAACAATCGATCCTGATCATTCAGCGCATATAGCCAGCCCAGTTGCCAGGTAAAATCTGATAAGTTTAATTGATCATCACTGATTTCCGGGCTGTTTAAATCGATCCTATAATCGCTGTATCGACCACCGGCGGTTAATCGATGTGGTCCGACCTGATGATGGTAATCGCCATAAACAGCCCACTGTTTCATCACGGACTGATCGGGAAAGCGTGGCTCCTGTTCTGTGATCACATGATCATGGGTTTTCTGCTTGGCACTGCGGATGGTGTCTTCATAATGTTCAACACCATACACCCATTGACCGGCACCCACAGATTTATCAAAGTCTATCTGGACACCCCATAATTCACTGGCGTTTTGTTCGGTTGTTATACTGTCACTGTTAAAACCCTGTTTTATGCGCCCATCAACAATTTTTTGCCAGGCCACATGCCAATCGGCATGATCATACCAGCTTGTGGCCTGACTTGATTGGTAATTAAGGTGCGCAAAATAACGTTCATTGGGTGCAAATAAAAACAGTTGAGAATCCGGTTGGCTTTGCCCAAAACCGGCCACCAGGTCATCCACCCGGGGTGTGGCCGGCTGCCGCAGGTATTGCATATCAATAATCAACCGGTGTTCATCATTAACCTGATAGACCCATTTATTATTGGCCGCCCGCGCTGTGTAGGCTGTAAACGGGATGGTTTCACCACTGCCGGTGGTGCGCCCACCGGTGTCCTGATAACTTAAACCCAGGGTGGTGGCCAGGGTTTCGTTACCGCTATCCACATTAACGTGGCTGAGCCATTGCTCATCGGCGCTGTTATAGATACCCGTCAGTTGCCCGCTGGTTTGCCATGGGTCACCTAAAAATGACGGGGTGTGCGTAATGACATTAACCACACCACCCAAGGCATCACCACCATATAAAACGGAACCCGGACCGCGAACCACATCAATTTGGCCAATCATAAACGGGTCAATCAAAGCAAAATACTGATTCGGGGCATTTCGGAAAAAGGCGGTGTTGACACGCATACCATCCACCAAATGCAGGTTTTGTGAACCTTTCAGGCCACGTATGATTGGAATGCCCTGGCCGGGTGTGGTCTGCTGAATATAGACACCGGGTTCATTGCGCAATAAGTCCGGTAACAGGGCATTGGGTTTATTGTGGATATCCGCACGGGTCACCACGGTCACAGCCCGTTCGCTGTCATTGGTGTTGGTGGCCAATCGTGAAGCCGTCACTTGAATCGGCGCCAACTGTTCTGATGTCTGTTCTTGGTCAGTGCTTTGTTCGGCGTTTTGTTTGGTGGTGATTTCTTGTGCTGCCACAACCACCGTTATCTGAAGGCATAAAAGACCCGCTATAAATCGCAACATTCAAAGTCCATGTCCAAATAAAACTGCACAATGTACACCTGAGCGGTCATTGACTCAAGAAAAATCAATCACTTCTTGGCTGAATCACTGAGATTTTGGTATTTATTAATTTCGGCAACAGTCAATTGATAGGATTTAATGACTTTGGTGATGTTGTCTTGCACCGCATCGGCTTCTTTGTCGATGGCCGCAACCTCCATCTTTTTACAAAAATGACTAAAACCGGTGGCACCGATATTGGCGCCGGTTGATTTTAAGGTGTGGGCTAATTGTCGCACTTGTTCAAAGTCCACATCTTTGTATAAGCTTTTCAGCTTATCCATCATGGCCGGTGTTTCCTGTTGGAATAAATTCAATAAATCATCAGTTTCTTCACCCATAAACTCTTTGATTTCAGCCAGGGCTTTCACATTCAACCATTTCGGGTTAATTTTTTTCAGGGCATCATCGGTTTTGGCCGGTTGCTCGGCTTTAACGGCATCATTGTTGGCAAACGGATCCCATTTTTTCAGTGTTTTCTCAAGCAAATAGCGATTTAAGGGTTTGGACATATAATCATCCATACCCGCTTCTAAACATTTTTCTTTATCGCCCAGCATGGCATTGGCGGTCATGGCAATAATCGGTGTGTGGTGCAAGTTGTTTTCTTCTTCATAGCGACGGATGCGTCGGGTACTGTGATAACCGTCCATGACCGGCATTTGGCAGTCCATGAGAATCAGACGATAGCGGGTGTTTTTGGCCTTTTCCAGTGCCTGCATACCATTTTCCGCCACGTCAAACGGAAAACCAATGTAATCTATCAATTTTTGAGCTACTTTTAAATTAACTTCATTGTCTTCTACCAACAACACCGTCTTTGATATTTGATCCAGTTTTTGTCGGGTGAGTTTATGCCCCTGTGAAGAATCCTCAGTAACGGGCATGGCATCGCTTTGCGGCGAGACTGTCTCAGACACTTTATCGGGATAAAAGCGCCGTTCAAATTCCCGAATAATCATTTCGATGTCTTGATCGGCTTTAATCACCTGAATATTTTTATACTGCTTAACTCCGGCAATGTGTTCACCTTTGGTGACAGCACAAATCCAGATATCATTCATATCGCCTTTTTCCACCAAAGTCAGAATTTGCCGGAAGGTTTTGGCATTGGTATCAAAATCAATAAATAACAGGGTGTGTTTTTGGTCCTTGATACCACGGGAAGCTTTGATACGCGACATGGCATGCTGATAGTTCAGCGAACTTTGCACTTTCACCATGGCATGTTCTAAATCCGCTGTTAAACGTTTAAACAACACCGGATTAGTATTAATTAAGACAGCCTGGTATTGGTTGATTTCGGATTCATCAGAGGTGGTGTCACTGACTGATTTAGAAAAAGGAATTTCAAACCAAAAGGTACTGCCCAATCCTTTCTTCGATTCCACGCCCATGGAGCCTTTTAATAAATCGACAATCTTTTGGCTAATGGTGAGACCCAGTCCGGTACCACCAAATTTACGGGTGGACGAATTATCGCCCTGCGTAAAGGCATTAAATAATTTGTCCTGTTGATCTTCGCTGATACCAATACCTTCATCTTTGATGACAAAACGAATCAGTTCTTTACTGGCATAATTTTTAACTTTCTTGGCTGAAATGGTGATGGTGCCGCGGTCCGAAAATTTAATGGCATTGGACAATAGGTTGGTTAATACCTGCCGCAATCGAATCGGATCACCGCGCAACAAGGGGCTGATTTGATCATCAATATCTGTTTCAATCTCGAGTCCTTTGCGCTCCGCTGAGGCGCTTAAATTATCCAGTACCTCTTCAATCACCTTGCGCACTTTAAGTGCCGTCATTTCAATGGTTAATTTACCGGCCTCAACTTTCGAGTAGTCCAATAAATCATCAATCAGCTTTTGCATCTGGGTGGCGGATGTGTGGGCCGTGCTGAGATAATCTTTTTGAAAATCATTCAACTCGGTATCCATGACAATATCCAATAACGGCACAATACCGTTCAATGGCGTTCTGATTTCATGACTCATGGTGGCCAGGAATTCCATCTTAGCCATTTCTGCTGCGGATAATTTTACTTTTAAATCTTTAACTTCTTCTTTCAGCTGCAGGCTTTGTTTTCTGGCTTCTTCGGCACGCTTAATCTGTTTGGCAATACTATCAGGTAGCGGTTCGGATTTTTTCTCTTGAACCACTGCCACATCGTATAAAAACAATTTTACAGACGCCATCGCCAGAACGGCTAAGACCAGAAAAAACGCAAACATAAACGGCTGACTGACCTGCATGTCGGGACCAGGCAAGATAATAAACAAGGCCAGCACACTGAGCGCCGGCACAGCCACAATCAATGCCGTTTCTTTTGCTTCTAATTGCTTAAACAGTAAGATGGCCAATACCCAAATAAGCCATAATGAAACCATCAGTGCTTCGTTGACTGTCTCAATAAACCAAAAACCTATCGCTAAAAATCCGGCAGCCACCAGCGGTAAAATCCAATCGACCTGATAAGAAACATGGTTATCATAACGATCGAAAATAACCGGCAAGGTGAAAATAAAACCGCTCAGCGTTAACAGATTGACTAACAACAACGGCCATAACCACTGGTCGCTGGCAAAATAAGCCAACAGCGTCATAAATAACGTTGTTACAAAAAGACCTAAATTTTTATTTTTTAATAGATTGGCAGTCATATCACCGATACGTGCGTGCTTAATGTAATGATTGTAGCCAAAAATCACGGTTGCTGAAAGAGTTAATTCCCCCACCAATCGATATTGTGACGTAATTACGGCGCTCCGTCATGATATTAAAAAGGTTTGAACGGCGACCGTGCTATTCGCCGTTAAGTCGTTTGCGCCAGGTGTAGATTTTCATCGGCGGAAAATTTTTATAGGTGACTTTTTTCTTATTGGGTTGACCAAAACAAGGAGCCGCTAAACCACTGACATGATCACGTAATTGATAAGCCAAAAAAACACCGCCGGGTTTAAGTGTTTTATGAATGGCTTGCATAATTTCTTCATCCATGCCTTTGGGTAATGTCGTAAAGGGAATACCCGACACAATCACATCCACATGGGGCCAATCACGCCTGGCAATTATCTCACTGAGGTTCT
>CAZWVE010000091.1:2138-6523 GCA_964636925.1 uncultured Marinicella sp. | reverse complement strand
TGTTGCACATCGGTTTGATTAATGATTTCGGCCAAAGCGGCGGCGGTATTTTCGATAATTAAGATGCCTTTGGCTTCAGAGTCATTGAGCTGATGCTGCAGTTCCCTCGGTGTGTACAGCGGGTTTATATTGGTGGCAATCATGCCTGCCCTGAGAATGCCTAATACCGCGATCGGATACTGCAAAACATTCGGCATCATAATGGCAATGACGTCACCGGTTTTGAAATGTTGCTGTAAATAGGCCGCGAATTGTTCGGAGTAACGATCTAATTCGCCGTAACTGATACCGGTGCCAAAATTAACAAAAGACGTTTGCTCAGCATATTTTTGACAGGCAGAAACCATCATGTCTGCCACGTTTTGGTAGGGTAGTTCACCGATTTCAGCCGGTATGCCGGGTTTGTAATGGTCCAGCCAAGGTTTTTCTATAGTCATAGTGTCCCAATAAGTTTTTTTATAAGACCTTTGCAGCGGTCTGTGTTTTATGATTTGTTCGCATGATTCTGTCATTTCGCTGTGAAATCAGCGTCTTGAACCATCTGATGTTGCCTTATCAATAGTAAATGTTTTTATGACAATTTTCTACTAATTTGATAGACTTTAAGTTTACTGACCAGACACAACCTTATGCCGACAGAATTGTTGATTCATGCACCACAGCCACACACCATCGGTGTTCTGGTTTTGACTTTAGTGGCGCTGGTGCTTTTCACCCGTGAAAACATTAGTTTAGAAACGTCCAGTTTCTTTGTGTTATGCATGTTGGTGATTGGTTTTCAGATATTTCCCTATGTAAAAAGTGACGGAGAAGTGTTTCCCGTCAGTTCATTTTTCCTGGGTTTTGGTAATGAAGCGTTGGTGGCAGTATGTGCCCTGATGATTGCCGGACAGGCTCTGGTACGTACCGGTGCCACCGAGCCGGTCGGCCGGTTTTTGGCCAAAATGTGGGGTATCAGCCCGTCTTTGTCTTTGTTAATGACTTTGATAGTGGGTGCTGTACTCAGTGCGTTTATTAATAATACTCCCATTGTGGTTCTGCTGCTGCCGGTGCTTATCAACGTCTCGCTAAAAACCGGCCAGTCACCGTCAGGTACACTCATGCCCATGGGTTTGGCGACTTTGTTGGGTGGTATGTCAACCACCATCGGTACTTCGACCAATTTATTGGTGGTGCAGGTTGCTGAAGATCTGGGGGTACCGAAATTTGATATGTTTGATTTTGTCTTGCCGGTGGTGCTGGCCAGTGCCCTGGCCATATTGTATTTATGGTTGGTGGTTCCCAAAATCATTCCCGAGCGCCTACCACCATTAAGGGACACATCACCACGGGTATTTACCGCCGAATTAAAAATTAATGAGGGCAGTTATGCAGACGGTAAAACACTGGCTAAAATTCGCGATAAGCTGGATGGTCAGATTTCCATTTCACGCATTGTACGGGGCGATAATTTATCGATTGCGACGTTGCCGGATGTGGTCATTCATGCCGGTGATCGATTATTGGTCACTGACACACCGGATAATTTACGTGAATACGAAGTGGAGTTGGGCGCCTCCCTGTACACCGGACGCAAACAAGTGGGTGAGAGTAATCCGCTGTCAGCCGGTGATCAGTCGATTGCTGAATTAGTGATTACCCCGGGCTCCCTGTTAGATCGGGTCCGGGTGGGTGATGCCCGTTTGGAAAGTAAGTTTGGCTTAACCCTGTTGGCCATTCATTCACAAGGCAAGGAAACCTCAGCTTTATCCAAGGGTGTTAATGACCGGGTCATTCATCAAGGTGATGTGCTCCTGGTGCAGGGCAGTAATGAAGCCATTAAAGCGGTTAAAAAATCAGGCTCTTTATTGTTATTGGATGGCGGTGAGGAATTGCCGCATACGGAAAAAGCCCCCATTGCGCTGGCGGTGATGGCGGCGGTGGTTGCTTTGGCAGCCATGAATATAACCTCGATTGCGGTCAGTGCCACGGTCGGCTGTTTTGTTTTAATTGCCACCGGTTGTTTGCGTTGGCATGATGCCACCCGTGCCCTGAGCGTCCAGGTGATTTTAATTATTGTCGCGTCGTTGGCGCTGGGTTCTGCTTTGATGACCACCGGCGGTGCCGATTTTCTGGCCAATGTTTTTGTTGTCACCACCCATGCCCTGGCTCCAGGTATGGTACTGGGTATTTTAATGTTGGTGATGGCGGTCTTAACCAATGTTGTGTCTAACAACGCCACTGCTGTGATTGGTACGCCGATTGCCGTCAGTATTGCGCAACGCATGGGCATGCCGGTGGAACCGTTTGTTTTGGCGGTTTTATTTGGTGCAAATTTAAGTTATGCCACACCGATGGCGTATAAAACAAATCTGTTGGTGATGAATGCGGGTGGTTATAAATTTAATGATTTTGTGCGGGTGGGGATTCCATTGGCTCTTATCATGTGGCTTTCGTTAACCGGTTTGTTAACGTGGATTTATCAACTTTATTAAATGGCATGACGTATGGGTGAACAGAACATAAGTCGGGGCGACAACCATGAAGCAAAACGTTTATTTACACGTGCGGTGTTAAATGATTTGCGGGCGTTAGAATTGATGATAGATGAAGGATTGATTGAATCCGGCGCACGCCGCATTGGTGCCGAGCAAGAAATGTTTATCACCGATCAAAATTACAGCCCTAAACTAACCGCCTTAAAAATTCTTGAAGATATTAATGATCCGCGTTTTACCAACGAAATCGCCTTATTTAATTTAGAAGCCAATCTGACCCCGCGCCGGTTTGTCGGTACCTGCCTGTCTGATATGGAAGCAGAGGTTAATGAAGTACTTGCACTGGCTAAAAAGGTCGCAGCCCGGCATGATTCTCATATTATTTTAACCGGTATTTTGCCGACCTTGCGCCAATTGGATTTAACCATGGACAGCATCACGCCGATGGACCGATATTATGAACTTAATGACCGACTGAAAGAGATACGCGGTGATGATTTTCGTATGGAAATCAGAGGTATCGATGAACTGGCAGTGACCCATGATAATTTTATGTTAGAAGCCATGAACACCAGCTTTCAAATCCATTTTCAGGTCAGTGGTCATGAATTTGTGGACATGTATAATTTATCTCAGGCTGTGACCGCTCCGCTGATGGCGGTGGCGGTCAATTCCGGACTCATTCATCATTATCGCTTATGGCATGAATCACGCATTGCTGTATTTCAAAACTCCATTGACACCCGTTCCACCGCCCATCAAAAACGCGGCACCCAGCCACGGGTACATTTTGGTAATGAATGGATTGAAAGTATTGTCGATGTTTTTCGAGATGATATTTCGCGATTTCCGGTGGTGTTGACCACTGATTTTGAAAAAGACCCGGTGGCCATGGTAAAGGCCGGTGTTATACCGAAATTAAAGGCTTTGATGCTGCATAATGGCAGTGTTTACCGCTGGAATCGACCGTGTTACGGTGTTAAAGATAACATCCCGCATCTGCGTATTGAAAATCGAATACTGCCTTCAGGGCCGACCACGGTTGATGAAATCGCCAATGCCGCCTTTTACTTTGGCATGATGTCCGGATTGATGGATCAGGCCGCTGACATTCCCCAAAAGTTACGTTTTTCAGACGCCAAAAATAACTTTTTACAAGCTTGTCGCAGCGGCTTGGAGTGTCATTTTAACTGGTTTGACGGTGACACCTTGCCCGCCATGGAATTGATTCTCAAACAACTGTTGCCGATCGCTGAACAGGGTTTAAAAAGTTCCGGTATTAATGAAGCGGACATTAGCCGTTACCTGGGTATTATTGAACAACGGGCCGAGAGCAAGCAAACCGGTGCTAAATGGGCTATTAAGTCCATCACCGAAATGGATAAAGAAGTTCATCCGGATGAAAAAGTGAGGGCCATTGTGGCCGCCATGCATCGCAATGAATCTAACCAAAAACCGATTCATGCCTGGCCCCTGGCGACATTGGAAAAAGATGTTGACTGGCGCGCATCATACCATCGATTGGGTCAGTTTATGACCACCAAACTCATTACCGTTCGGCCGGATGATTCCATGGATTTAGCTGCCAGTATTATGGACTGGAAACGGGTTCGCCATGTGCCTGTTGAAAATGATAAAGGTGAATTAATTGGTCTTATTTCACACCGTTCTATTATTAAAAAGATTGTCGCAGGTGAGCGCGAAGAAAGTATTGCCATTCGTGATATTATGAATCCAAATCCTATTTTTGCTTACCCGCAAACCAGCACCGTGGAGGCATTACGCACCATGCGAGAAGAACGCATCAGTTGCTTGCCGATTGTAGATGAAGACAACACCCTGGTCGGTGTGGTCACAGAATATGATTTTATTAAAATGGACACAAAGATTCTGGAAAATGATATAAGA
>CAZWVE010000091.1:0-2128 GCA_964636925.1 uncultured Marinicella sp. | reverse complement strand
CTAATGAGAGGAGTATAAAAAATATGGGTATTTGGGATAAATTATGGGGGGAATTAATTGACGTTATTGAATGGACCGATGACAGCCGTCATACGTTGGTTTATCGCTTTCCGCGTCATGGCAATGAAATTAAGAATGGGGCCATGTTAACGGTTCGTGAAGGACAGGTGGCGGCGCTGGTTAATGAAGGTGAGCTGGCAGATATTTACAGTCCGGGTTTGTATCAGCTGGAAACCGCCAATATGCCGATTTTATCCACCTTACAGGGTTGGAAACATGGGTTTGAAAGTCCCTTTAAAGCGGAAGTTTATTTTTTTAACACCCGCACGTTTACCGACATGAAATGGGGGTTGCGTAATCCTTTGATTCTACGTGATAAAGAGTTTGGGGTTATCCGTGTCAGGGCTTTTGGCAGTTACACCTTTAAAATTGATGATCCGGCGATACTGCTGCGTGAAATTGTCGGTACTGATGGTCATTTTGTACTGGAAGAAATTATTGGCCAATTAAAAAATCTGGTGGTCAGCGGTTTTGCTCAGGTTATTAGCCAATCGGGTGTGCCGGTATTGGATTTGGCCGCCAGCTATGATGATTTGGGCCGGTTTTTAACCCAGGAAATTAAACCTTTATTTGCTGATTACGGTCTGTCCCTGGAGCAGTTGCTGGTGGAGAATGTTTCAGTACCACCGGCGGTGGAAAAAGCCCTGGATGAACGGGCCAGTTCCATTGCTGTGGGTGATCTGAATCGCTTTAGTCGTTATCAACAGGCGCAGGCCATGCGAGATGCAGCTAATCAATCCGGCGCCACCGGTGGTGCCATGGGCATGGGTCTGGGTTTTGGCATGGCCCAAACCTTTGGTCAAGCCCTATCAAAGGGTGATGACACTGACCCTTTACAACCACCACCCATGCCCAATCAAACGCAAGAAGTGAAGCATTATTTCGTTATTATTGATGGTGAGCGCAGCGGCCCGCTTAATTTAGTTGCCATCAAAGAGCTGATTGAACAGCAACGGCTGACCGCCGAAACCCTGGTCTGGTCGGCCGGTATGGATGATTGGGCCGGGGCTGATCAGGTGAAGGAAATCAATGCCTTGTTAAACCAACAACCACCGCCAATGCCTCAATAACGTCCATTTCATGATTCGCTATGCACACTTTAAATGTCAGCAGTGTGGTTCTGATATGGATTACGCTATTGGCCGCCATTCGCTTCAATGCGTCAGTTGTGGTGCCACAAACCCTATTGAATCGGTGCGTGTTGATGAAACTAAATCCCATGATTATGAAGCAACAAAACAGCGTCTTCACTACCTCACGCCAGAAGCAAGCCAATTAGAACTTCATTGCAGCAATTGTGGTGCCAGTTTCCTCATGGCTGCCGATCAGCATGCCGGAGCGTGCCCTTATTGCGATTTAAATATCGTGGTGCCGCCGAATAATCACCGACAATTGGCGCCTGATTTTGTCTTGCCGTTTGCAATCGATGATAAATCGGCCACGCAATCGTTTAAAAAATGGTTGCGCAAACTGTGGTTTGCCCCGTCTAAACTAAAATTAAAGGCGTTTAAATCCCAGCCCATGAAAGCGGTTTATATTCCCATGTGGAGTTTTGATGCCGATGTCAGTTCCACTTATCAGGGACGTCGGGGCGATTATTACACCACCTACCGAACAGTCACACGACGGGTCAACGGCCGCACTCAAACCAGCCGACAGCCGGTTCAGGAAATTCGATGGCGCTCGGTCAGAGGCCATGTTTTTAATGCCTTTAAGCATGTCTATACCTTCGCCTCGAAGGCATTACCGGATACGTTTTTACATTTTCTAAGCCGTTGGGATTTTGATCGGGCAGAAGTGTATGATTCGGCTTATTTAAGTGGATTTCAGTCACAACTCTATCAGTTGGGAATCGATGTCGGCTATCAACGGGCCCAGCAAATTATGGACATCACCATCAGAAGTAGCATCCGTCGTGATATTGGTGGTGATCAACAACAGATTCTGCAGGTTGATTCTGTTTACGAACATGTTAAATTTCGTTTGGTGCTGGTACCGGTATATATGGCCGCTTTTATTTACCAAAAAAAAATTTATAGCTATGTAATTAACGGTCAAAACGGCCGAA
>CAZWVE010000090.1:0-6528 GCA_964636925.1 uncultured Marinicella sp. | reverse complement strand
GGTGACTTCGATTTGCGGGAAATAGATGGCATGGCTGGCAAAGCCTTCGATACCGCCGTTGTGCCAGTAACCGGTTATGTTTTGATCCTCTTTTTTCACCGCGGTTTTAAAAATCCCGTAGCCATAACCATCCTGCAGTTCTATCATCTGCTCGCGGCTTTTGGCGGAAATCAGTTTGTCCTTAAATAGACCACGAAAAAAGCCATGTAAATCATCAGCCGTGGAAATAATGGCACCGGCAGCACCCGCCACCGACAGGCTCCAGGGATCGATGGTTTGCCATTGGTCTGGGTCGCTGTGCCATTGATAAGATTGTACCTCTGAGCTGTTCTTATCCGTTCCCAAATAAGTGTGCTTCAGGTGTAACGGTTCAACGATGTGCTTGTTAAGTAGATCGGCATAGCTTTGACCACTGACCTGCTCCAAAATATAACCCAATAACAGGTAATTACTGTTGCTGTAAGCGGCCTTTTCACCGGGCTCAAAAGCCGCCGGTAAGGCTTCAATGCGTGCCACCATTTGCTCCGGTGTTTGTGGCGATTGGTAATAGGTCATAAAATCCGGGCTGTCCGTGTAACTGCCAATACCAGAATGGTGATTGAGCATTTGGCCGATGGTAATGTCTTCGGCGTTGGCGATATCGGGGTAATACTGACTTAACGGCGTGTTTAAATTCAGCTTGCCGTTTTCAATCATTTTAAATGTCAGCACTGCAGTAATGGTCTTGCTGATGGAGCCGATTTTATACGAATGGACTGCTTTGTCATCGACAATAACAATGCCTGTCCCGTTTTTGTTGGGTAGCCAGGTTTGTTTGAATACAGTGTTATCACCTTGGTATAAAGCCCAGGTGCCTAAAACACGATTGTGCTCAGCCAAGGCTTTTCCATACTGGGTTAAAGGTACTTCAGCTGAGCGGTTAATGTCACTTTTAGCGGAGACAATCATGCTCAGACATAAGGCGGTTAAACACAGCGTTAAGGTGCGCACTTTGATAAAGGGTAGCTTAATATTCATGGCGATAGTTCGGGTTAAGAAAAGTTAGCTTATCACAGCCGAATACCGTCTTTCCAGTGAGTAAAGTCACGTAGATTGATGTATATCAAGGTCAATGGCAGATACCTTGGCTACATTATCGCGGTGATACAAGCCTAATTAATACCATGAATACATCACAGATTACACCACACCACGAAACTTGCGGACTTGATGCTGTGCCTGAACATATTATTAAACGCAATTTACAGGCTGTGCCTTTTGACCTTGAGCGCTTAAACCGAACGCTAACCACCATTCGTCGTCAACACAAAGAATTCAGTCGTGAAAAGCAAAACGGACTAGAGGCTCAAATCATACGGCAACTCGTTCATAAACAAGGTGCGGCGCCCTGGCCTTCGGTTTTGCAGCTCCAAGACGCTATTGAACACAGCCTCTGGGTTAACGGCTATTTCAAAAGCGCGAAGCATTACATCAACGATCGGGCCCAACGGCGTTTCTATCGGCAACAATACCACCGCTTGCAATTGCTGATACGAGCGATGCAGCAAGCGTTACAAGAAAACCCACAAAAGTCACCAACACAATCAGTCAATCAAACCAACGAAAACTGGCAAAATCTGTGCCTGTCCCTATTTGAGCAAATTCATAATCTGGTGCTCGATCCTAATAACGAAAGCCTTGAGCTCAGCGAAGACTTAAAATTAAACCTGATGACAATGCCGGCAGAGGTTTTGGGTGGTTTGCTGGCTAGGGTTGAAGAGAAAATAAGGCCATAAGGTTAAAGATATAAACCTGTTTTCTGATTGGCATTCAGCGTTTGTAGAGTTTAGCGGTTTTTGATAAAAATTCACCGCCTGTTCTTTCGGTGTAAGTTGATCTTGCGTCACAAATATCTTAATGTAATCCAACAAAAAGAAAACGGGTATTAAAAGCTGCGCTTTTGTATGCTGTGCATACTCGCCTACAGGGATGTAGGTGTATCGCGATAGATTGGACTCGGTAGCGATTGGATTCACGGGTCGATGCCCGAGAATATCGCGGGGTGGTTGGTTTTTGGGTGGGTTCGAGATTTAAGTGATGCTCGTAGTTTAGGAGATCCCACGACTCGCTTTGGCTCGCTCGGGATGACACTTGTCATTTTATTGGGACTGATGGGTTTCCATGTATTTGCGCAGGAGTTGGTTAATGCGGGTTTGGTAGCCTTGACCTTGGGCTTTGAACCATGTTAAGACATCGTCATCTATTCGGATTGTGATGGATTTTTTATTGGGTGTTCGCAGTTGTGCCTTTTGGAAGAACTCATCGTTCAATTCGGGGATATCGCTGGTGTCTATATCATCATCCTTCATTTCGGACAATCTTTTCCAATCAGTTTTTGATGCTTTGCTCATAGTATGTTCTTTCTTTGTGTGTGGCTTTTCAGTTGAAAATCTATCATTTATGATATATCATATAATAATGAATGGCAAGGAAGTAATTAAAAAGCTTAAAGCGAACGGATGGTTCGTTAAGCGTATTCGGGGCAGCCACCACATGATGTCGGATGGCTCAAAAACAGTACCTGTGGCTGTTCATCGAGGCAAGGATATTCCTTTAGGGACATTAAAAAGTATTGAGAAATCGACCGGAGTAAAACTGAAATGAAATACCAATATGTGGCGATAATTAAAAAAGATGATGATGGATATAACGTGTCCTTTCCGGATTTTCCGGATGCGTTTACCTATGGTGAAAACCTTGAAGAAGCGTTATTTAATGCGCAGGAATGTTTGTCTTTAGTGCTCGAGGATTTGCTTGCGGAAGACAAGGAGCCACCATTGGGCAGTGATTGCTCAGGCAAAGATCACTATTTAATTACGCCGGATTTAGATATTCAAATTGCCTTGCAAATTCATGCCTTAAAAAAGGAAAAAGGCTACACTACGGCTGATTTAGCACGTTCAATGAATACGTCATGGGCTGCTTTTAATCGCATAGAAAAACCTGGATCAAATCCCACCGTTAAGCAGTTAAATAAAGTCGCTGCGGCTTTGGGTCGGCGGGTGCAGATTACTTTTCTTTAGGATAGCACGAAGACGTCGCTGTTTTTGGAGTTAAAAATTAATTTGGAAGATCCCTCCATGCGCTTCGCTTAGTCGGGATGACAGTTGTTGTTCTGGAAAGTAATGGTGCCGACACGAGGAGTCGAACCCCGGACCTACTGATTACAAGTCAGTTGCTCTACCAACTGAGCTATGTCGGCACTGGTTGGCGCTCGTTTGAAAACGAGGATGCGAAGTATAGTCAAAAATAAGGGTGTGTTCAACATTTTTTGCGCAAAAAGCAGATTATCAAAGGCCGGATAAGGCATTTTAAAGATTATGTTAGCGAATGGTGGCTGGCGTGGCTTTAACTTTCACGGTTTACTTGAGATAATAGCGATTCTCATTAACTGTGTAACGATATTTCTATGACCCCATTTTCCTTGATTTTTAAAGAACAGGTTCCGTTAAATGACCATTCGGTGTCGATCCGCTTTGCGGTGGACAGCGAGGCGCCCTTTGTGGCCATTGCCGGGCAGTTTGTGCGTTTGCATATGCAGCAGGACGATGGCTTTGATACCTTTCGCAGTTATTCCATTGCCAATATTTTCCCCAGTGAAAAGTCTGAATTAACAGAGATTGAAATTGCCATGACCTGGGTGGAAGGCGGTTTGGCGACTCGGATTCTGTCTGAGTTACGGCCGGGTGATCGTTTAGAAGCCTCGGGGCCCTATGGGCGGTTTTGTTTGTTGCCCGATTATCATCAACGTTATTTTTTGATTGCCACAGGTACCGGCGTCACGCCTTATCGTGCGATGTTGAATGAGCTGAAAAGTCGTTTGGATGCGGGCGCTGAAGTGTATGTGGTGATGGGTGCGCAGGATGCCCCGGGTCTTTTATATGAGGAAGATTTTCGGGCTGTAGAAAAAGAATATGACCATTTTCACTATATTCCGTGTTTATCTCGCCGGGAGCGGGCGCAACCGGCTTTAAATGACCGCACTGGTTATGTGCAGAAGTTTTTGGAAGAACAAGATTTTGATGCGGATTCGGATATTGCTTATTTATGCGGTAATCCGGGTATGGTGGATGAGAGTTTTGCATTGTTAAAAGACAAAGGCTTGCCGGTAACTTTAATTAAACGCGAGAAATACGTCAGCCCGCCGGTGAAGAAGAAGTAACGGCATTAAATTAATACAATTGCGGATCTCTTTAACCACAGTGAGCACAGAGGATCCACAAAGGACGCAAAGAAAAGATTAATCATTGTGTTATTGTTTTGTGGGCTTTGTGAAAACCTTTGCGATCTCTGTGGTAAATTCTAAAGATAAACCTGATTATTAAAAACCAATATTGTTACTTATGGGGGGTTTGCCCGACTGGTTTAATCAGGTAAACTGTTGGTCTTTCATTTTTTGTGCAATTCACATGCTTCGAATTCTTTTTATTACGGCTTTGCTGTGTGCCACGGGGGCTGTCTGGGCGCAAGATAACAGTCAATCAGACAAATTATCTTTGTTAGATTGTTTTATTGGCGATGAAACCGCCGGTGTTTCGGTGGCGGCCCAATGTGGTCGTTTGACGGTACCGGAAGACCGAGATAATCCTGACGGCCGGTCTATTGAGCTGAATGTGGCGGTGGTTAATTCGGACGTGGAAAACCCAAAACAAGATGCCGTGGTGTTGTTGGCCGGTGGTCCTGGACAAGCGGCTGTTGCAACTTTTGCCAACATGGCTCAGGGTTTAAGCCAGTTATTACCCAAACGGCGTATTGTTATGGTCGATCAGCGTGGTACCGGGGAATCGCATCCGTTACGTTGTGATTTTGAGATGGATGAATTTGCAGACATTACCGATTGGCGGTCACCTAAGTTGGTGCAATGGATGAAAGATTGTCATGCGTCTTTGGATGCAGACACTCGATTTTATACCACCACGATTGCCATCGAGGATCTGGAGGCGGTGCGTCGTGCCCTCGGCATTGAACAATGGAATATTTATGGTGGTTCTTATGGCACCCGCAAAGGCCTGACTTATATGAAGTTGTATCCGGATTCGATTCGCACTGCGATTCTCGATGGTGTCATGCCACAACAGGAAGCCATGGCGGCGGCTCATGAAGATAATTTACAGAACACATTAAAAAGCGTATTTCGTTTGTGTCGTGAAGATGCACAATGCCAGGAAAGATTTGGGGATGCCGAGCAGCAAATGTGGACGTTTTTGCAGTCTTTAGATGAGCAGCCGATTGCATTGCGCCTGCCCAATCCAAGCACCGGTGAGTATGAATCCTTTGAGCTAACCCGGGATTTTGCGGTGTTAGGGTTGCGGATGTTTGCATACAGCCCGGAAACCATGGGTATGATTCCTTTGTTGGTGTCTCTGGCCAATCATGAGCAACCTGAAAACCTGGCGCAACAAGCATTTATGGTGACCTCAAGTTTGACCGAGAACTTGAATAATGCCCTGGAATTATCGGTGGTATGTGCCGAGGATGTGCCATTTTTACCGACTGAACAGAACACTGAAAATAGTTTATTCGGCGATGAGTTTTACGCGATGATGCGCTCGCGTTGTGACTATTGGCAGGCGGATGTGGTGGATGCGACATTTAAAGAACCGGTGACCTCTGACATTCCGACTTTATTGTTGTCCGGAGAATATGATCCGGTGACGCCGCCGGCGTTTGCTGATAAAGCATTAGAGACTTTGTCCAATGCCCAACATTTGGTGGCCGGTGGCCAGGGACATATTGTTGCTAACCGCGGTTGTATGCCGAAAATCGTCACGGCGTTTATTAAAGACCCTGAAAAAGAACTTGAGACCGAATGTATGAATAACTTTAAACAACCGGCCTTTTTTATTAACTTAAACGGACCGCAGCAATGATTAGTGTAGAAAATATCAGTAAAACATTTGGCAAGGTTACGGCTGTGGACAATGTCTCTTTACAGGCACCGGACGGCAAAATTACGGCGCTGTTGGGCGCTAACGGTGCCGGTAAAACCACCACCATGCGTATGATATATGCCCTGATTAAGCCCGAAGGCGGTCAAGTGCTGGTGGATGGTATCAATACCCATGAAGATCCGGTGGCGGCGCGGGCGCGGATGGGTGTATTGCCCGATGCCCGGGGTTTGTATAAGCGTTTAACAGCACGCGAGAATATTGTTTATTTTGGTCGTTTACAGGGTATGGCTGAGGCCACAATCAAGGACCGTTGTGAAGAACTGGTGACGCGTTTGGGTATGGGTTCTTTTATTGACCGTAAAACTGAGGGTTTTTCGCAAGGTCAGCGGGTCAAGGTGGCCATCGCCCGGGCGCTAATTCATGATCCGCAGAATATCTTATTGGATGAGCCCACCAATGGCCTGGATGTCATGAGTACCCGTGCCATCCGACGTTTTTTAAAGGAACAACGGGCCTTGGGTAAATGTATATTGTTTTCATCCCATGTCATGCAGGAGGTGTCGGCGGTGTGTGATGAAATCACCATTATCGATGGTGG
>CAZWVE010000089.1:0-6548 GCA_964636925.1 uncultured Marinicella sp. | reverse complement strand
TTAACCAGATTGGTTAACATGACATTTAATTGCGCCTGATGGGTGTGCCAATCGACCTGATCAAAATCACCGGGTACGCCATACCCGGCATTATTAATCAAAACATCCACCGACCAATTGTTGTCCCGGCATTGTTGGTAAATTAAATCCGGCGAATCAATATCAGCCAGATCCGCGACTATATAGCACGCATCAATGCCGTGTTGTGATTGTAATTCCCGGGTAATGTTTTGTAAGCGATCTGCACGCCGTGCCACCAGAATAAGGTTGTGCTTTTGCGCGGCCAACTGTTCGGCAAAAGCCAGCCCCAAACCGGCAGAAGCGCCGGTTATCAGGGCGTAATTGTGCTGGCCCATGCGTTAGTCGATATCCAGAATAGGTAATCTGTTGTCTTTTAAGGTGGCGTAATAATAGGCCAGATTTTGAATGTCTTCATCGCTGAGGGTGGCAGCAAATCCGGCCATAACGGCATTGCTGCGCGCACCGGAACGGTAATCCTTTAACGATTTAATTAAATAGTCCACATACTGACCCGCCAAATTGGGGTAGGTCGGGATAATACCGACCCCGTCCAAACCATGACAGGAGGCGCACACTTGTTGTGCTTTTTCTTTACCCGCTTCTTTATCAAACGCCATAACCGACGATGACAGGCCCATGCCGATCAATAAAAATACAACGGTCAAAAGATTTATTGTTAATGTCTTGTGTGTCTTATTCATTGTTTATCCTGTGTGTTTGAGCCAAGTTGTGAAAAATAAGCAGCGATATCACTGATGTCCTGATCGCTTAAGCTACCGGCCTGGGCCTGCATGGTGCCGTGTTGACGCGCACCATTGCGGTAATCTTTCAATGCGGTTTCTAAATAGGCTGCATTCTGGCCGCCAATTTTAGGCACATGGTAATTCGGATAGGAATTTTTATAGTTGGGAATGCCATGGCAACCGGTACAGGTGTAAGCAATCTTTTCACCGCGATTCGCATCACCTTCTGCCATCACCGGCCCGAAAGAAAACAACAAGCATACCAATAAAATTTTTCGCATGATAACCAAAGAAAATAAAAAAGGACATTATAAGCAGGAATGGCAAGTGACTCAATTATTAAAAGCCATTTTTACGCAGTAACAGATAAAAATATTACCTTTCCTTACGTAATTATTAACGTTCTATTAAGTTAAGTCAGTTATAATGCCGGTATTTAACACAGACAGTAAAAGTCACTAAATTTCCGTGGTTGTTAGACTTGAAATCAAGCTTCATAGCAACCATATTTTATCTACTTTTTTAAAAAGGTATTATTATGAAAAAATTAATCACATTAAGTATTATTCTCATGTCATTTGGTTTGGTTTCTGCCGTTAACGCAAAAACCTGCGAACTGGAAATTGACAGTAATGACCAAATGCAATTCGATAAATCAGAACTAACCGTTGGTGCCGATTGCACTGAAGTTAAACTGACCTTAACCCATTCGGGCACCATGGCTGCCAATGTCATGGGTCACAACTGGGTACTGACGCAAACTGATGACATGCAATCCGTGGCCACAGCCGGTATGGCAACAGGTTTAGAAAACGATTACATGCCTGAAGACTTGTCTAAAGTTATTGCCCACACTGAAATCATCGGTGGCGGAGAAAGCACTTCAGTCACATTTGATGTGTCAGAGTTATCCAAAGACGTGGACTATTCGTTCTTCTGCAGTTTCCCCGGTCACTGGGGCGTGATGAAAGGTAAATTCATCGTTGAATAAGGTTTAACCAAATAAACCACTTAAATCCCGGGTTCATCCCGGGATTTTTTTTGCTTAAACAATCCGGACTTCTTCTTCCAGGGTGATGCCGAATTTGGATTTGACGGCTTTTTTGGCGGATTGGATTAAGGTGAGAATGTCTTTATGGCTGGCGTGACCGTAATTGACTAAAATTAAGGCGTGTTTGTCATAGAAGCCGGCATCACCGAGGCGTTTGCCTTTGAAGTGGCATTTTTCCAGGAGCCAGGCGGCGCTGGTTTTGACCATGTCGGGTTTGTCGGGGATGGGGTAAACGGGTATGTTTTTATGTTTTTTGGTTAGTTTATCGGCCAGGTGACGTTCGATAATGGGGTTTTTGAAAAAACTGCCGGCGTTGGCCAGGTGTTTTGGATTGGGTAATTTAGACTGGCGGATTTCGGTGACTGCTTTGGCGACATCGGCATAGCTTGGGTTTTTGTTTTCGGCCAAATGCCGGCTCAAGGCCGGGTAACTTAAGTTGACGGGTCGATTAGGACGCAGGTCTAATCCCACGCGACTGATTATCCAGGGTTGGTCATGGTATCTGAAAAGACTGTGGCGGTAGCTAAAATGGCATTCTTCATTGCTGAGGCGGTGATAACCGCCGGTTTGCCAGTTATAGACTTCTACCCAGACCAGCACATCTTTTAATTCAACGCCATAGGCGCCAATGTTCTGTATGGGCGCGGCACCCACCGTTCCGGGAATCAGGGCCAGGTTTTCAATGCCGCCCAATTGTTTACTGACTGCCCAGACCACCAGTTCATGCCAGGATGTGCCGGCCCAGGCCACCACCAGATTATCAACAACCTGGATGTGATTACGCGGCTGGATGTGGGCCACCAGGCGATTAATTTCCGGGCTGAGTAATAAATTGCTGCCACCGGCAAGAACCAAAACGTCAGAGACTTTTAGGTTTCTTGGCAGGCTTTCAAGGTCGCTCAGTGAGTTTATACTGACATATCGTTCACAGACACTTTCAACGCCCAGGGTGTTGTATTGTTTAAGATTGTAGTGACGAGCCATGTATTTGTGCTAAATGGTTATTTATGTTTTGGACCAAGTGAGGCCCGTGATAAATAAAACCGCTGTAAATCTGAATTAAATCGGCGCCGCAATCAAATCGTTGTTGGGCGTCTTCCGTACTCATGATACCACCGACGGCGATAATTGGGAAATCAGATCCTAACAGGTGACGCATGGTTTTCAGTGTTTTCAGTGATTTTTCCCCCAATGGTGCACCACTGAGTCCGCCGGTTTGTTCAATCAGTGCCGGGTCACCGGTAAGATTTTTAGGGCGGCTGATGGTGGTGTTGGTACAAATCAGACCATCAATGGCCGTGTCTTTTATGACCTGTGCCATGGCGTTTAATTGATCGTTGCTTTCATCGGGAGAAATTTTCACCAGCAACGGGGTGTATTGACCACTTTGTTGAGCGACATCCAGTTGCGCTTGTTTTAAGCCTGATAATAAGTGATTGAGACTGTCTTTACTTTGTAAAGCCCGCAAATTCGGGGTGTTGGGCGAAGAGATGTTAATGGTGATGTAATCTGCCAAGGCTTCGGTTTTGTGAAAGCAGGTTAAATAGTCATCCAGGGCCTTGTTGTTGTCGGTGTCTTTGTTTTTACCGATATTGATACCCAATACACCGGTGTATGTGCTGTTTTTAACTTGTTTGACCAGGTAATCGACACCTTTATTATTAAAACCCATGCGATTGATAATGGCCTGATCCTGACTTAATCGGAATAAGCGGGGTTTGGGGTTACCGGCTTGTGGTTTCGGGGTGACGGTGCCCACTTCCAAAAAGCCGAAACCGAGTCGGCAGAGGCCACGGATGGCATCGGCATTTTTATCGAATCCTGCAGCCAGACCCACCCGACCGGGAAATGAAATGCCCATCAATTCAATCGGCGCAGCCGGTTTTATGAGCGGGCTTAAATTAGCCAAGGGGCTGCCCAGTGAACGAATCGCCATATCATGCGCGGTTTCAGCGGGCAACTGCTGTAATAGACGAGAGTAGAGTTGAGCGATAATCATCACAAAAAAACCCCACGAAGCATGGCGCTTGATGGGGTTATTGGTCCGTTAAAAACCATCACTAAATATCGAACTTAATGCCTTGAGCCAAGGGCAGGTCAGTTGAAAAGTTAATGGTGTTGGTTTGTCGGCGCATATACGCTTTCCAGGCATCCGAACCGGCTTCTCGGCCGCCGCCGGTTTCTTTTTCACCGCCGAAAGCACCGCCGATTTCAGCACCTGAGGTACCGATGTTAATGTTGGCAATACCGCAGTCACTGCCGTAGGCCGACAGGAACTGCTCGGCTTGACGAAGGTCATTGGTGAACAGCGCCGAAGATAAACCATGCGACACACTGTTATGTTGTTCAATCACCGCATCCAAATCCGAATAAGTCATAACATACAAAATCGGGGCAAAGGTTTCGGTCTGCACAATATCCCAATCAGATTCAGCTTTGATGATACACGGCTCGACAAAGAATCCGGGACCGTCACCATAGGGCTTACCGCCGGTGAGGACTTCACCGCCGGCTTCTTTGGCACGGTTGACGGCATTTAAGAACATTTGTACCGACACGCCGTCAATTAAAGGCCCCATCAGGGTGTCTTTATCCAGCGGGTTACCGATTTTAACTTGTTTATAAGCGTTCACGACTTTGTCAATCAATTCATCGGCAATGTCTTCATGCACAAATAAACGACGGGTGGTGGTGCAGCGTTGCCCGGCAGTGCCCACGGCACCAAACACAATGGCCGGTACCGCTAATTTTAAGTCGGCTGATTTATCCACAATTAAACCGTTATTGCCGCCCAATTCCAACAGCGAGCGACCCATGCGTTTGGCCACTTGTACACCCACTTGTTTACCCACTTGGGTGGAGCCGGTAAAGGACAGTAAATCAACCCGTGTGTCATCAACAAAGGTTTTGGCCAATTCATTGCCGCCGTCATTAAACATCATAAAGATGGGCGGATAGCCGTGATCTTTCAGGGCTTTATTGCAAATGTTTTGCACGGCGACGCCGCACAAAGGTGTTTTCGGGCTGGGTTTCCAAACTGAAATATTGCCGCAAATGGCTGCGATAAAGGCATTCCAGGACCACACGGCCACGGGAAAGTTAAACGCGGAAATAATACCGACCACACCCAGTGGGTGCCATTGGTCGTACATGCGGTGTCCCGGGCGCTCTGAGTGCATGGTGTTACCGTAAAGCATACGCGATTGACCCACGGCGAAATCAGCCATATCAATCATTTCCTGGACTTCACCATCACCTTCAGATTTAATTTTACCCATTTCGGCCGAAACCAAAGAGCCCAAGGCGTCTTTGTGTTGTCGCAGTGCATCCGCCACCAAACGGACCGCTTCGCCGCGTTGTGGTGCGGGGATTTTACGCCATTCTTTGGCGGCAGCTTGTGCGCTTTTAATCACTTGTTCATAATCGGCTTCACTGGCAGAATAAACGCTGCCCAGTAATTCACCGGTGGCGGGGTTATGGGATTCAATGAGTCCGGCTGATTCGTCTTTTGACCAGGCATCACCGGTGTAGGTACCCGGATTGACGTCTTTAAGACCCAATTCTTTTAAAAAATTCATAATTAAACTCCTTATACTTGTTCGATCATTTCCGGAATAACTTTAAATAAGTCACCCACCAGGCCAATATCGGCCACTTCAAATATCGGTGCGTCGGCATCTTTATTAATGGCGACGATGGTACCGGCATCTTTAATGCCGGTTAAATGCTGAATGGCACCGGAGATGCCGAAACACATGTATAAATCCGGGGCAATGATTTTACCGGTTTGTCCCACTTGCATGTCGTTCGGTACATAACCGGCGTCCACGGCAGCCCGTGAGGCACCGGTGGCGGCACCGATTTTATCGGCCAGTTCAAATACCATGTCGAAATTTTCTTTCGAACCGACGCCACGACCGCCTGAAATGACCTTGCTGGCTGTTTGCAAGTCCGGACGATCGGAATCGCCACTGGCTAATGTCACAAAAGCGGTGTGATCAGCCGCGGTGCTTAAGGCAATTTCTTTAACTGCGGCTGAACCAGCACTGCTTTTATCCGCATCATACGAGGCGGTACGCACAGTGGCCACCTGATGATCACTGTCCGTGGTCACGGTAATAATGGCATTGCCGGCGTAAATGGGTCGTTTAAAAGTGGTGTTATCAATCACTTCCATGATGTCACTGATTTGATTGACGCCGAGCAGGGCAGCCACGCGCGGCATGACATCTTTACCAAAGGTGGTGGAGGGACCCCAAATATAGGCATAATCTTTTGCCAGTTCGGCAATCGTCGGCGCAATCGAGGCGGCCAATTGGTCATGGTTGTCATCACAGCTAACAACATGGACTTCAGAAACACCTTCAAATTGGGTCAATTCAGCTGCCAAGTCAGCATTCGGTGCAAACAACACCATATCAATGCCGTCGGTTTTTAATTGTTTGGCGGCGGTTAGGACTTTGGCGGTTGACTGGTTAATACTGTCACCATTGTGCTCAGCGAGAATTAATACTTTACTCATGATAATAACCCCTTATCTTTTAACATTGTGACGAGTTCTTCGACAGATTCCACCATCACGCCCTTTTGTCGTGGTTGCGGTGGTTCGTAGCGTGTGGCTTCGATGCGGTGGTCACTGCGGTCGGGTGCCAATTCATCAATCGCCAGGGTCTCAAGCGGTTTTTTCTTGGCTTTCATAATATCCGGCAGTTTCACAAAGCGCGGCTCATTGA
>CAZWVE010000088.1:0-6561 GCA_964636925.1 uncultured Marinicella sp. | reverse complement strand
TCAACCCGGTGTGGATTGTGTCGATGTTGGCCCCGGTTGGGCTGATTTAGGCATATCAAACTTTAGCCAAAGCGCCAATGTGGATGAGTCAAGAACGCAAGGGGTTGAGCTTGACGGCCGATTTCGGTTTAATGATCGCTGGTCATTAAAAGCCAATTACACATTTACCGACAGCGAGGTACTTAGCGGCCAGGACAAAGGGCTGCCTTTGGTTAACACACCGGATCATATGTTTAATGCCAGTTTAAACTGGCGATGGACTGACTATCTGAATATGTCTTTAATCAGTGAAGTTCGCAGTAAACGCTTCAGAGGAACCGCCAATGTATCCGGCCCACAAGGCCCTGAAACTAAAAACCTGTATTACAAAAGTTATGAGCTGTTTCATTTAGCGGCCACCTATCAAATAAGTTCGTCGCTGAGTTTTACGGCCCGAATCAATAATTTACTGGATGATGATTTAGCAGGTAGAACTTGTTTACTGGCGGCCAGTGAACTTGAGTATGAGTGTACCAATGATTACAACACCACCGAAAAGGCTCGCAATATTTGGTTATCATTAAGTTACCAGTTTTAACAGATAAAGGGGTTGCTCTTATTTAAAGCAACCCCTGATTAATAACTTAGTGAATAATATAACCGTACACCGCCATAAAATGACTGAAGCTGCCGAATAACACAAAAAAATGAAAAATAGCATGGTTATAAGGAATGGCTTTAATGGCATATAAAATAGCCCCGACAGTATAAGAAATACCACCGGCAATTAACCAGTAGATTCCGCCATCCGGTAATGCCGCAGCCAACGGTTTTATGGCAAACATTATCAGCCAGCCCATAAAAACATACATCAAAGTTGAAACCACGGTAAAGCGGCCGGTAAAAAACAACTTGAGAATGATACCCGCAAACGCGATTCCCCAGGTCACACCAAATAAAGTCCACCCCAATGAGCCACGTAAAGTGGTGAGCATAAAAGGCGTATAGGTGCCGGCAATTAACATATAGATTGCGGCATGATCCACCACCCGCCAGCGGATTCGTCGTTGTGTGCTTTGGGTGGTGTGGTAAATGGTTGAGGCGGCGTACAGTATGATTAAACTGACACCAAAAACTGTAAAGCTGATGACATGCCAGATGGTGCCTTCTGAACTGGCACGAATCAGGAGTAAAACCAGACCGATGCAACTGAGTAGCAGGCCGAACGCATGACTTAAAATATTTAAGCGCTCTTCACCCCGTGGGTAGAACTTAACATGTTTGCTGGCTGGATTAAGCGGCATTATTTCGGCAATGCCCGATGGCCGATATCGGTGCGGTAATAAACATCCTGCCAGGTAATGGCTTGCACACCGGCATAGGCTTTGTGTTGGGCCTTCGCCAAATCATCACCCAGGGCACAAACACACAAGACCCGGCCACCGGAGGTCACTATCTGTTCATTTTCACGGACAGTACCGGCATGAAAAACGTTAACGTCAGTTTCATGCAGAGGCAGTCCCTCAATAACCGCGCCTTTTTCATAGCTTTCCGGGTAACCACCGGCAGCCATGACCACGCCCAGGGCCGGCCTTTTATCCCACTGGATACTGTGTTTCGCTAATTCACCATTAACCGCAGCCAAACATAATGTGTCCAAATCACTCTTGAGGCGCATCATAATCGGTTGGGTTTCCGGGTCGCCCATACGCACATTAAATTCCAGAACCTTGACATCACCCTCATTAATCATCACCCCGGCATATAAAAACCCAACAAAAGGCTGTTCTTTGGCCATGCCTTTTAAGGTGGGCTTAATGACTTGTTCGATGATTTTTTGTTCGATTTCAGGCGTCACCACCGGCGCCGGTGAATAAGCGCCCATGCCGCCTGTATTAGGGCCTTGGTCACCATCGTCGCGGGCTTTATGATCCTGTGATGTTACCATGGGAATAAAATGACTGCCGTCACTGATAACAATATATGAGGCTTCCTCACCGATAAGAAATTCTTCAATAATAATACGGCTGCCTGCTTCTCCAAATTTATTGTCACTGAGCATATCAGTGGCCACCGCTTCGCCCTGTTGTTGATCGTCAACAATCACCACACCTTTACCGGCGGCTAATCCATCCGCTTTAATCACCTGCGGATAGGCGCAATTTTGTAAATAGTCTATGGCTTTATTTAAATCACTAAATTCTGCATAATCGGCGGTTGGAATACCATGTTGCTGCATAAATCGTTTGGTAAATGCTTTGGAGCCTTCTAACTGTGCAGCGACGGCTTTTGGGCCAAAGCATGCAATTTCTGCCGCCGATAAGGCATCGACCATGCCATCAACCAAGGGTTGCTCCGGACCAACCACCACCAAAGTCACATGTTGGACACGACAAAAATCAATCACTGCTTGAAAATCAGCAGTATCAAGTACCACATTGTCAACGCCTGACTCTTGCTGCGTACCGGCATTACCCGGCGCCACAAAAACTGTGTCAACTGTGGACGATTGTGCCATCCGCCAAGCCAAAGCATGCTCACGCCCGCCGGAACCAATGATAAGAACTCGGTTTTTTGTCATCATATAAACCCTTAGTGGTTAAAATGTCGCATGTCCGTAAAGACCATGGCAATGTTATGCTCATTGGCTGCGGCGATGGTTTCCGGGTCTTTTTTAGAGCCGCCGGGCTGAATAATGGCGGTGATACCGGCCTGAGCAGCGGCATCGATTCCATCACGAAACGGAAAAAAAGCATCCGAGGCCATCACCGAACCGGCCACTTTTAAATCGGCATCTTCGGCTTTCATATTCGCTATACGCGCCGATACCACGCGACTCATCTGACCGGCACCAATACCGATGGTTTGGCCATCCTTTGCATATACAATGGCATTGGATTTGACCCATTTCGCCACTTTCCAGGCAAACGCCATATCGCGTAACTCTTCTTCCGTGGGTTGTCGTTTGGTCACCACTTTGACATCGTTGATATCAATCATGCCGATATCGGCATCCTGTACCAATAAACCACCGCTGACACGTTTGAAGTTTTGCCATGGTTTTTGGGTTTCAGGTAATTCACCGCTGCACAGAATACGCATACGTTTTTTCTGGGCGAATACCTCTAAGGCTTCAGGGGTAATTTTAGGGGCAATCAAGACTTCAGCAAACTGTTTACTTAAAATGAGCTCGGCCGTTTTCTCAGTCACGGTATCATTAAATGCCAAAACCCCGCCAAACGCAGAGGTCGGATCCGTGGCGTAGGCTTTTAAGTACGCCAATTCAATATTAGACTCTACGGCCACGCCACATGGGTTGGCGTGTTTGACAATGACACAAGCCGGCTCCGGCCCCACCTGTTTAAGACAGGATAAGGCGGCATCGGCATCATTGATGTTATTATAGGATAAGGCAATGCCCTGCACTTGCCAGGCCGCGCCAATGCTGCCTGCCGGGGGATTTTTATCGATATAAAAAGCCGCTTTTTGATGGGGATTCTCACCATAACGCAATTCACTGCGATGAACGAATTGTTGCGATAAAAACTCCGGAAAATCCAATTCTTCGGGGGTACCGCTTTTCGCAGTCAGGTAATTGGCAATCAAACCATCGTAACGGGCGGTCTGGGCAAAGGCTTTGCCGGCTAAGGTATAACGGGTGGTATCTGAGATACCCTTATAGGTTTTATTCTCCTCAAGTACCATCTCATAATCTTTGGGGTCAACCACCACGGTTAAGCGTTGAAAATTTTTAGCGGCAGCGCGAATCATGGCCGGACCGCCAATATCAATATTTTCAATTACTTCCGCTAAACTGACATCCGGCTTTTGGGTGGTGGCTTCAAATGGATATAAATTAACGACCAGTAAATCGATGGCTTTAATGCCATGTTCTTGCATGATGTTAGTGTCATCGTGTTGCGCGTTGATACGGCCCAATAAACCGCCGTGTACCTTAGGGTGCAAAGTTTTAATACGGCCATCCATCATTTCTGGAAAACCGGTATAGTCACTGATGTCAGTAACAGCAATGCCGGCTTCCTTCAGCACTCTGGCGGTGCCGCCGGTGGATAATATCTCCACCCCTGCGCGAACCAAACCTTTGGCTAAATATTCAACTTGGGTTTTATCGGTGACGCTGATTAAAGCCCGTCTGATGGGTACGCGACGATTATCTTGATTCATGGTGTCATGACTGAAAATTCAATGGGGGCGTATTATAACGCTTTTAAATTAACTAATCGCCCGCTGATAAGAAATTTTTTAGTGTTTTCGAACTGTTTATTTAATTTTTAACTTACGCATTTTGGTGCGTAAAGTGGTTCGGGTAATGCCTAAGGTTTGGGCCGTTTTAGAGCGATTGCCCTTGTGCCACTCCAGTACGGCTTTTATCATACCGCGTTCGGTCTCAGCCAACACCAGATCGTATAAACCATCGGTATCGTGGCCGCTCAATGACTCCAGGTATTCACAAACTGCCATATAAGTACAATGTTTTTGACTGTGGTGATCATTCATGGCTGACTAAATCCTATCTCAAAAGCCACCGCGTGTTCGCCCGGATTTTGTATTTCTAAGGTGATTGGCACCAGTGTGTTATTGATAAACCCGGCTTTTACAATATCCGGTGTTAAATACTCATCGGCTTGAAATCGACGCATAGCAATAACCTGACCATCCAAGTCGGACAACCGAATGGACAAGGCTGGAAATCTGTTATCCTCAGAATGTGTTTTAATCATACTGGCCGAGATAATCAAGGCATTATCACGACCCGGGTGACTGCGGATATTGCGCGAAACCAGCGAAACATTGGTTAAATCAATCGGCCGGCTTAATTCCGCACAGCCTATGGTGTCACAAATTTTTTCTCCCCAAGCTGTGTCCGGTAAGCGCATACGGCCTTCAGCCAATGCCATTTTTGCTTGCCATAATAATGCCACAGCCAAAACCACACTCATCATAGCCCACCATTTTTGTCCTGACTTTTGATCATCGCCGTCATCTTCATAAGGTAAATCGGCTTTCAGTGTGGTTTCTTTGGGCGTTAAAAAATCCGGGGTTTCATGTTCTATCGAGTCTGTCTCAAAATTGGTCGCCGCTACGTCCAGGGCGACTTCATCAGTAAAGACAACTTCTTCCCGCTGAAACGATGACGCATCCGGTCGGTCTATCTCGGTTTCGTCTTGTTCAGCGGTAATCGCTTCGTCTTCCACCTGAAAACTGCGTGTTAACAAAGGCGGGGCATGGCCATCGTCATGCAAGAGTAAATCTTCACCCTCAAGGGGTTGTTCCGCGGTCAGGGTTTGTAAGGCATCGAACACAGTGCCACAGACATGACAGCGCACTTGACCACGCGCTAAGGTGAGGTGTTCGGCTTCAATAATAAATACTTCGCCACATCCTCGACATTGTGTATAAAGCATTAAGTTTACCTAATTAATTTGCTCGTTTGTTGTTGTCATCGGTCTTATCCATCCAAACCGGACAGGTAAAGACTGTGATTACATTCGCTTATTCGGGCAGCCGTGCACTGACCCGCACCCAATCTTCCAAGTTTTGACAATCAATGTCAATAAAACTTTGCGCATATTCATGACAGAGCTCGGTTTGTTGTTCGGCCAGGATACCACTGAGCACAATATCACCACCGGGTTTCAACATCTGAGCAAACGCCGGACGCAACTGCTTCAAGGGTGCTGCCAGAATATTGGCCAACACGCCATCCTGATCACGAATTGTGTTGATGGCATCCGGCGAGACAACTTCAATGCCGTGAGCAACATGATTTTTTTCTGCGTTTTGCAAGGTGGCTTCAATGGCCTGATCATCAATATCAACACAAATAACACGTTTGGCACCATGCAATAAGGCCATCACTGCCAGGATGCCTGAACCGCAACCAAAGTCCACCCAATTTTGACCCCTGATATCGTGCTGATCCAACCAGGCCAAACATAAAGCTGTGGTGGCATGGGTGCCGGTACCAAAAGCCAGGCCCGGATCTAAATATAAATTCACGGCACTGGTATCGACCGGATCAAAGCCTTCCGGAATAACCCAACTGTTTTGACCAAATTGCATGGGTTTAAAATGCGCCATCCACAGGCGCTCCCAAACTTCGTCTTTAAGACGGGTTCGTAAAATTTCAACATTCACCAAATGTGCGGATAGCAAGCGGTAAGCCGCCTGGGCTGCCTCTTCACAATCAAACAAAGCCGTTAATTTAAGAAAGTCCCAGAGCGGTGTTTCACCCGGTAAGGGCTCATAAATCGGTGTATTACTGTCATCCTGATAGGTGATGCCGACGGCCCCTAAGTCCTGCAATAAATGCTCTAAGGTTTTTGTCTGACTGGCAGTCACAGGTAAGGTTAGCTCATAAAAGGGCATGCTTTTATGATTGGTCTTTATTCAGTTGTTTTTCTAAATAATGAATATTTTGACCACCTTTAACAAAACCCTGGTCTTGCATAATACGTTGTTGTAAGGGGATATTGGTGTTAATGCCGGAAACCACCGTTTCCGCCAGCGCCAGACGCATGCGCTTAATGGCGGTAATTCGGTCTTCACCATAGGTCATAA
>CAZWVE010000087.1:0-6599 GCA_964636925.1 uncultured Marinicella sp. | reverse complement strand
GGTGGTAAACAGTGCCGCAGAGAGTTTAGATTTAATTAGTCGGGCTTTACAAGGTAAACCCGGTCCGGCGGCCGATATTCTGGCATTAAATTCAGGTGCCGCTATTTATGTGGCAGGGCAAGCGGCGACAGTGGCGGATGGGGTTCAACAAGCCCAGGCTATTTTAGCCTCAGGTAAAGCCTGGACCGTGTGGCAACAACTGGCTGAATTAAGCCAACAAATGGAGTGAACTGATGGCAGATATGCTTTCTGAAATTATGCACAGCAAGTCATCGGAAGTGACGGCTTTAAAAATGACTTTAAGCATTAAAGATTTGGAAGATCGAATTCGAGTTTTATCAGAAGACGACACAGCGCCGGGCAGGCGTCACTTTATACGGGCTTTGCAAGACAAAATCAAACAGGATAAACCGGCGGTGATTGCTGAAATCAAAAAAGCCTCACCGTCAAAAGGGGTTATTCGAGAGGATTTTCAGCCCGAACAAATCGCCAAAACATATCAACAGGGCGGTGCCGCGTGTTTATCGGTATTGACGGATGTGCCTTTTTTTCAGGGCCATGATGATTATTTGCTGCTGGCTAAAAAAGCCACTGATTTACCGGTTTTGCGAAAAGATTTCATAATTGATCCATGGCAGATTTACCAATCAAAAGCCCTGGGCGCAGATTGTATCCTGTTAATTGTTGCCTGCTTAAAGGATGCGGATTTAATGCATATGACTTTATTGGCGCATGATTTAGACATGGATGTGCTGATGGAAGTGCATGATGAAGAAGAATTGATGCGTGCCTTAAAAACACCGGCACGGTTAATCGGCATCAATAACCGTAACCTAAAAACTTTCGAAACGGATATTGCCACCAGTGAAAATCTGTTACAACATATGGATGATGGGCGATTGGTTGTCAGTGAAAGCGGTATTCGAAATTATGCAGACATTAAGCGCTTACAAACAGCCGGCATCCAATGTTTTTTAGTGGGTGAGTCACTCATGCGGGAAGCCGATCCCGGTCAGGCTTTACAGCGCTTAATGACCAATGGTTAAGTTAATCATGTCATATAATTCTCGGTAACGTTCCAAACGATATATATCGACCTGCATTTCAGTGCCGGCGGTGCGCCTTTGACAATAACCATTGGCACTACAACGCCATCGTTGAGTCCCTTCTTTGGTGGTTAAATCCAATAAATATTGGAAACCGGCGGCCGCTTCATTGGCCTGGTGTCGTTCATGAAACAAACTGTTAATGGTTTTAAGTTGGTCCGGGTCTTTGGTTTCAAAAACTGTTTGAAAGCGTTCATTGATGGCTGCAAAGTGGGTTAATTTAGGATAATTTTGGCCACAGCCAGCCAACAAAAGGGTCAACATTAAGATGCTGAAAATGGATTTTAAATAAAGCGTGTTCATAATCGTCCCCTGTTTGCCCCAAAAATAGTGGCTAATCTGTCATACCACTCAATAAATATTACCATAAAATACTATTTTTCGCCATGCGTGAACCCTTCCGTGTTTTGCCGTGGTGTATGATAAGATAATCCATAAAAAATTGATCATCATGGCTGATTACCAACGATTACGCGATAATTCAAAATATTTTCTTCAGGAACTGTTTCGGCGATATATTAAGGATGAGGTGCCGTTAGCAGCCGGTTCATTGGCCTACACCTCATTACTGGCTCTGGTACCGTTGATGGCGGTGTTGGTTACGGTCTTTTCCGCTATGCCCTTATTTGAAGATGCATCACGAATGCTGCAGGATTTTATTTTTCAGAATTTTGTGCCCACCAGTGGAGAAATCCTGCAATCACATATTTTGGGTTTTGTGGAAAAAGTCAGGAGTTTAACCGCCACCATGTTTTTGGCTGTGTTTGTGACTTCATTATTACTGATGCAGACCATGGAAAAGGCGCTGAATCGTATCTTCGCCACCAAACCGTCGGGTCGCTTTATGAAAAAGTTACTCATGTACTGGGCCGTGTTAACCATGGGTCCCTTACTGGTCGGCGGTGGTATTGCCATGTCATCCAGTGTTTTGCAGTATTCTGCCTTTGCCGGCGCCAAAACATTTTTATTAAAAGTTTTACCGGTGTTAGCATCGACAGTGGGCTTTTTCTTAATTTATCTGGTGGTGCCGAATACAAAAATTAAATGGAGACATGCGTTAGCCGGAGCCGTTTTTGCAGCAATTTTGTTTGAGTTGGCTAAAGTCGGTTTTACCTTTTATGTGACAAAGATACCTACCTATGAGCGGGTTTACGGTGCGCTGGCGACCATTCCCTTGTTTTTAATCTGGTTGTATGTTTCGTGGAACATCATTCTGTTGGGCGGTACCATGACCGCCACTTTGTCCAGTTCAAAATGGCGCGTTCGGACACGTAATTATCGGTCCGAACAGCGGTTTGTTTTATTGTTGGCCATTTTAAAATTATTGCGAAAAGCACATATAAAAGGCGAAACCCTCAATTACCAGGTCATGGCAGATCAGCTGTCATTTGTGCCTGATAATGAACTGTCCGCGCAATTATCCTGGCTGGTGGATGAGCATATTATCAGCCTGGATAACGATGGTGAATATTTATTACAAAGAGACTTAAGCCGCTTATCGGGGCGTGAGTTTTATAAAAAAGGCACATTTAAAATCCCGCTGGAAGCGGATGCTTATTTTGCAGAGTTTCAATCATTACTTGATGAATTCTGGCAACCCAAGGATAATCTGCTGTCAAAATCTTTGGATTCAATTTTGGAGCAAACTGAACAATGAAATATATTTCTCTGTTGGTGTTAATTTTCCTGTTATGTGCCTGTCAAACATCGGACGATGATAACAAGGATTCTTCACCGGTCAAGGCAGCAAAAACAAACGATAATCAAGCCCGTGGCAGTGAAGCCGACGGCACCTCAGCGCCCCTGGACTTTACTTTGACCAATCTGGACGGTGATGATGTGCACGCCGCTGATTATCGTGGTCAATGGTTGGTGTTGAATTACTGGGCAACCTGGTGTGCGCCCTGTCGGGATGAAATTCCGGAGTTGGTGCGTTTTCAACAGGATCATGAGAATGTCCAAATTTTGGGTATTGCTTATGAAGATGCAACTGTTGAAAAGCTGCAGAGTTTTGCCGCTGATTTTAATGTGAATTATCCGCTGTTAACCATGGATATTTACAACCCGCCGGCTTTTGCCGCTGAAGGTGGTTTGGGCTTGCCGACCACTATTGTTTATAACCCAGAAGGCATGCGCCATAAAAAACACATGGGGCCGATTGATTACAAAGGTTTGCAGGAATTAATTAAATAAAGTTACTGGTCGTGCTGTTTCAGTGCCCATTCGATGTGTTCTCTGACCATGTCTGAGACAATGTCGAGTTTTTCAGTCAGCGCCTGAATGATGGCCGGTTCGGTTTCAGCGTTACCCAAGGCCACGGCTAAATTGCGTTGCCAGGAATGATAACCGATGCGTCTGATGGGTGAACCTTCGGTTTTGGCTAAGAATTCATCTTCAGTCCAATTAAATAATTCCAGTAGCTCAATGTCATCCAGATTTTGTCGCGGTGAGAAATCCGGTTCTTTACTTTTTTCTGTAAATTTATTCCAGGGGCAGACCATCTGACAATCATCACAGCCATAAATGCGGTTACCGATGGGTTTTCTTAAAGGTTCGGGAATGGCGCCATGGTTTTCAATGGTGAGATAAGAAATACAGCGACGGGCATCGACTTGAAACGGTGCCACAATGGCACCGGTGGGGCAGGCGGGGATACAAGCTGTGCAGCTACCGCAATGAAAACTCTGCGGGGCATCCGCCGGTAACGGTAAATCGGTGTAAATTTCCCCTAGGAAAAAATAAGAACCGGCTTTGGGGTTGATGACATTGCTGTGTTTGCCGATCCAACCCAAGCCGGCCTTTTCGGCAATGGCTTTTTCCATCACCGGTGCCGAGTCGGAAAACACCCTGTAGCCCAATTCACCCACGGTGTGCTCAATTCTTTGTGCCAGTTTTTTCAACTTATTGCGCATTAATTTATGGTAATCTCGGCCCAGGGCATAGCGCGATACGGCGGCTTTTTGGGTTTCCTGAAGGGCTTTTTGGTACGGCTTTACATCCGTGTCCATATAATTCAATCGCGCAGAAATAATACTCAGTGTACCCGGCACCAACTGGTCCGGATGGTAACGTTTTTCGCCATGCTTATGCATATAGTCCATATCCGCATTGAAATTTTTCTGCAGCCATTGGTTTAAGTAGTCGCCGGCTTCACTTAAATCAATGTCGCTAACCCCCACTTGGGAGAAACCCAGTTCTTTGGCCCACAGACTGATATCCGCCTTCAGCTTATCAAAGTCAATTTGTTGTTGGGACGTGTTCACTGTTAAAATATTATTTTGCCATTAAATGATTAGACCTAATGCAGGCATTGTACCGCAGTCAACAAACCAAACCAATTGATGAAGCCGCCGCTAACTTTTTGCAGATTGATTCATACGCGCTGATGCAGCGCGCTGCTTTGGCTGTTTATCGTCATATTGCACATTACGAATCGGTATTGGTGGTCACCGGCCCGGGGAACAATGGGGGTGATGGCTGGGTCATGGCAGAACTGGCGCGGCAAGACCATAAAAAGGTGTTGGTTTGGGCCTTGATAAAAACCGATGCTTTACGCGGTGATGCGGCCAAAGCCGCGGCAGATTATCAAGGTGAAGTGGTTTTTTCGGTGGATGCCATTGGTGCTGATTTTGAGGTCATTGTTGATGCCATTTTCGGTACCGGTTTATCCCGTGCACCAAGTGGCGGGTATGCCGAAGCCATTGCCTATATCAATAACCATCCTGCCAAAGTACTGGCTGTGGACATTCCCAGTGGTTTAGCCGGTGACAGCGGTGTGGCGTATAAACCGGCTGTTCAAGCCGATAAAACCGTGGCAGTATTAAATCTTATGCCGGGGCATTTCACCGGAGATGGTCAGGATTGCTGCGGTGAGTTAGTGCTGGAATGCCTGGATGTGTCAGCGCGCGCTTATGCCGGGATTAAGCCAAGCGCATATTTGCTGGATAAAGCCGGGATAGCTGATTTAAAACATGCCAGAAAGCACAACAGCCACAAGGGCAGTTACGGCCGGGTATTGGTCGCCGGAGGCCAACACGGTATGCTGGGTGCTGTTTTATTGAGCGGCACTGCGGCCCTGGTGTCCGGTGCCGGCCTGGTGCAAGTGATTACCACCGAAAATCAGGCGCCAACCGTGCCTTTATACCGACCTGAGTTAATGGCTTTGGGTTTTCAGGGCAGTGAAAACCAAATCAATATTCCGGCAGCGGATGTGCTGGTCTTAGGTATGGGATTAGGCACCTCGCAATGGTCAAAAGCGTTGTGGCAACAATTGATACAAGCCAATATGCCCACGGTTCTGGATGCCGATGGTTTAAATTTACTGGCAGCAAGCGATCAGACGCCTGATTCAATTGCCGTGATGACACCACATCCGAAAGAAGCCGCTCGCTTGCTTCATTGTAAGGTTAAAGACATCCAGGCCGACCGAATAAAAGCCTGTCAAACTTTAGCCAAAAGGTTTCAATGCGTGGCCGTACTCAAAGGATCCGGTAGCATTATTAGTGATGGCTCAGACAATTTTATCTGCCCCTACGGCTCGGCAGATTTAGCCACCGCCGGTACCGGTGATGTGTTGGCCGGAATGGTTGGGAGTCTACTGGCACAAGGTTTTTCAGCGTTACAATCCGCGCAAATGGCGGTTGTATGGCACGCGGTGACAGCCGATAAGCTGGGGTTAGGCCGCTGCCTGACCGCAACCGATTTGATTCAGTATTTACCAGAAGCGCTAAAATAGATTGTATTGTAGCCGCGCCCCTGTTCATGGCTTGACCCGCAACTTCTGCCTTTTTAATGAGATGTGTGCTTATCAATATTGTGCACTTTGACATGTGCGATGCAATTTATAAAATAAAATTATTATCATTATACCAACAGTAGAATTTAATTTTATTGAGATATTTACGACAAGCTGATACGTTAACACCATGAAACAAACAACACTTACCATTGAAACGCCCGGGCGGGGTTATTATTTAATCACCGATGAAATTAATTCGGCGCTACAATCATTTGTGGCTGATACCGAGGTTGGTTTATTGCATGTGTTTTTACAGCATTCCTCCGCCGGTTTAACCATTAATGAAAATGCCGACCCCACCGTGCGAGAAGACTTTAAGGCCTTTGAGGAACATTTGGTGCCACGGGATTTTCCTTATCGTCATGATTATGAAGGTGATGACGATATGCCGGCTCATATTAAATCTTCGCTGATGGGTTGCCAGCTGACTATCCCTGTCACCAAAGGGCGTTTAAATTTAGGCACCTGGCAAGGTATTTATCTCTGTGAACACCGCGACCGTGGGCATCATCGGCGTTTGGTGCTGACGGTGCAGACATAAATAAGCAGGCTTGTTCCGGTTGATTGATTTGGGGATAATAGCGACTTTCTGAGGGTTTTTAATAATTAATGGCCAAAGGACACACCTATAATATTGATGACTTGGCTGATCTGGCAAAGTTGAGCAGTCAGTTCCTGAATCAATTATCAGCCGG
>CAZWVE010000086.1:1525-6631 GCA_964636925.1 uncultured Marinicella sp. | reverse complement strand
TACTCAGCACCCTTATTTTTCACATACTTCTCCAGCCATTGATCTTGTTCCCACAGCACGTGCAGGATGGATTCTTTGGCGCGGTAGCCATGACTTTCTTTTGGCAGCATCACCAGACGGGCGGTGGCGCCGAGGCCTTTTAAGGCGTTGAAGTAACGTTCTGACTGCATCGGGTAGGTGCCGGAATTATTGTCTGCGGCACCATGAATAAGTAGTAACGGCGCATTCATTTTATCGGCGTGCATAAACGGCGACATGTTGTAATATATCTCAGGTGCTTCCCAGTAATTACGTTCTTCAGCCTGAAAACCAAACGGTGTCAGCGTGCGATTATAGGCACCGCTGCGGGCAATGCCGGCAGCAAAGGTATCCGAATGGCTGAGTAGATTGGCGGTCATAAAAGCACCGTAAGAATGACCCGCCACGGCCACCCGTTCAGCGTCAATATAGCCCATATCAGCCACCGCTTTCACGGCGGCATCGCCATTGGCGACTAATTGTTGAATAAAGCTGTCATTAGGTTCTTCGTCACCTTCACCAACAATAGGAAAACCCGCATCATCAAGTACCGCGTAACCACGGGTGACCCAGTAAATCATGGAACCGTAATAAGCATAGGTGAATTCGTTCGGGTTTTGGCGATTTTGCGAGGCGCTGGCCTGGTCTTTAAACTCAGTGGGATAGGCCCACAGAATCATCGGTAATTTCGGTTTTTGATCAAAATCATAATCGGCCGGTAAATATAAGGTGGCCGATAAATCCACACCGTCCGCGCGTTTGTATTTAATCACTTCTTTGTGAATGTTAGTCAGTGATTTAAACGGATTCTCAAAGTCAGTGATTTCGCTTAACTTATCCTGGTTTAAATCACGGATATAATAATTGGGAAATTCATTCGGCGCTTCAATACGAACCAATAATTGTTGGCCATCATCGCTAATCACATCAACCAGGGTTTCCAGTTTATCTTTATAAGATGATTGATAAATCCGTTTCTTATCAAAACTGCTTAAATCAAATTCATCATAAAAAGGAAATTGACCGGCATCACTAAAGCCATCGCCCAATAAATAGGCTTTACCATCATGAATCCGCAAAACCTCTTCGCCGTATTTATTCTTAACCAACATAAAACGACCGGGATCGGCATAGACATCCTGATAATTGCGGCTGTCGATCAGGCGCGGTACTTTGGACAGATCGCTGGGAGTAAACAAAGAGGTGTTGATTTGTCGGGTATTCCACCAATAATCAAAAATCAGTGCCCGCTGATCATCACCCCAGGTCACCTGATAAAAACGGTCTTTTGTTTTTAGCATTGATTCCGGCGTTCCTTTAAAGGGCTCAGCCAGCTGAAACACTTCATCTCGAAAGTCTACTTTATTTTCAGGGTCACCACCATCCAGCGCCTCAACCCACACCAAAGTCGCCGGCTTATCGCTGCGCCATTGCATCTCACGTTTACCGGTGCGTACCGCCATGAAACCTTTGGGTAAATCTTCAATTAACGGAACTCGGTTCACGGTTTTAACAGGTTTACCCGACTTAGTTCGAATATCTGTTTGTGATGGAAAGCGGTAATAAGGCACTAAATAAGAAAAAGGCCGTCGAATTTGTGTCAACATGACATATTCACCGTCCGGCGAAACAGCCAGATCACGATACATGGCGGTGTCCGCCCAGGGTTTTTGCTTGCCGTTTAAATTCACTAACTGCAAGTCAGATAAAGCCAATTGTTCAAAATTAAATTCATCCTGTGGATTACTCAATAAATCCTGATATGTTCTGTTCTGGGCTTTGGCACCATCACTGGTGCTCACCGTTGGTCCGGTGGGTACAGCTTGATCTGTATCGATTAAAGCCTTGCGGTCTTTTGGTAAGGTTTTAATCAGTAATTCTTGGCTATTTTTGAGCCAGCTATAGGGCTGACCCAGATTGGCATTCAAGTTGGGTTGGCTTAAAGATTTCGCTTGCCGGGTTTTAATATCCGCCACCCATAAGCTCACGCCTTTATCAGTGGTATGAGTGAACGCGACCTTTTGCTCATCCGGTGACCAACTGACATAGGCCAATTTAGGATTTTGCGGCAAGCCGGATAATTCGTGGGTTTGTGAAGAATGGATATCCTGAATTTTAATGTTGTTATAATACCGAATACGACTGGAAATATTCGTGTCCGGATTAATCCGCAAACCCGCCAAACGCATTTCAGGTGCCGATAATTCAGCAATCGACTGATAGGTATCACGGTATAACAGCAGTAAAGTTTTAGCAGCAGAATCGATGCGCACCGAAGGTGCCCGTTCAATATCCACCAATTCAAGTATTTCTTGCGGTGGTTTCTGATAATCCAGGGCTTCCTGCGCCAGAGCAGAAAAACTGAAAACAAAAGCAACAATAAGCAACAAAAAAGGCATAACAACTCCAATCTAAAATTCAACCATCAATTCTACCAAACACCCCATCAAAACGACGGGGTCGAAAGTCATGGATTGGTGAGGACTTTTTAATTCGACTCACGATTTATGCAAGGGTCTCTATTATAAAAATGCAACTACTACCCGTGGTGCATTTGGAAGAAACCAAAACAAATGTTGTCATATCGACCGAGCGAAGCGAGAGTAGATATCTCCCAAAGTTTAAAATTCTGACTAAATTGAGGAGATTCCTCCATGCGCTTCGCTTAGTCGGAATGACGAGTCGTCTTTTTGGTTATTAAATCAAGTTTATTTACCATTTATCGCTCCAAATGCACCACGGGTAACTAGTCTATAATAAGCTACCATACCAAGATTATGCCAGTTCGAAAAAAACACAGCTCATGATGACAGAGGACAAAAACATGAAAAATTATCTTAAAGCGAAACAATCTTTGAGATGTCTGTGGGTGAATCTGTTCGAATTATTCGAGAGTTACAAGAAATCAGCCAAAATAAGCTGGCACAATTAATCTGGATTCCCCAATCAACGATTTCAGCCATTGAAAATAATCGTATCAACTTGGGTGTTGAGCGTGCCAAAGTGTTGGCCAAAGCGCTTAAATGCCATCCGGCTGTTTTAGTCTTTCCAGGTTGGGATGTTTCAGAAGCCGCCTGATGGTTGGACTAATCTGAGTGAAGCTTTAAGAGATTTTAAAACCCCAACTTGCTGTGCGAGCCTAAACGGACTAATTGTAATAAATTGTCATCGGATTTTCTGTAAATGAGAAGTAGGTCGGGCTTTAAATGGCATTCACGATGATCAGCCCAATTGCCGGTTAAGTTGTGGTCGCGTAAATTTTCGGGTAGTGGCTTATCTTTCATAAGCAAATCAATAACCGCTGTTAGTATGTCATTGAGTTGGTGCCGAAAACGGCCTTTTGATTCGCGTTTATAGTCTTTTTTAAATGAATTGGTGTAAACCAGATTACGCATTCAAATCAGACAATAAGTCTTTTGGGTTTTTAAAGGGTTTACTTGTTTTACCTTCGCGGGCGTCTTTCATTGCCTGGATGGTTTCATCATTAGGTATTAATGGATCAAATGGCAGAGCTTTTTCTGTGGCAATACGAACCAACATCATTCTAAAGGCATCGGAAACAGTCAATCCCATGCTTTCTAACACGATACTCGCTTCTTCTTTGATGTCTTTGTTAATCCGTGCACGGACAACATCATTTTTGGTCATAAATGGCTCTTATTATCTATTGGGCTACAGTGTAGCTCAATTAAGGATTTGATGCAATGACCTGAGTTTCACGCACATCCAGGTTATATGCCGCTTTCTATGCTGTTATAACGCCTTCGACAAGCTCAGGCTACTTGTGGATTTAGGGTTAAATTGCATGAACTCATAAACTTATTCCACTATAATGCACGTTTCTTTGATTTTCCGATATTCACATGGATAAACAGGTACTGACTTTTCAGGATTTAATACTTCGCTTGCAGCAGTTTTGGGCGGAAAACGGTTGTGTCGTGATTCAGCCTCTGGATTTAGAAGTGGGTGCGGGGACCTTTCATCCGGCGACTTTTTTACGGGCGATCGGACCGGAGCCATGGAACAGTGCCTATGTACAGCCCAGTCGGCGGCCGACGGATGGCCGCTATGGTGAAAACCCAAATCGTTTACAGCATTATTACCAATTCCAGGTGGTGTTAAAGCCGTCACCGGATGATTTTCAGGAGCTGTATTTAGCCTCCTTAAAAGCCATTGGTATCGATACTTTGGTGCATGATATTCGTTTTATTGAGGATAACTGGGAATCGCCGACCCTGGGCGCCTGGGGTTTGGGTTGGGAAGTCTGGCTTAATGGCATGGAAGTGACCCAGTTTACCTATTTTCAGCAGGTCGGTGGTTTGACCTGCAAGCCGGTGATGGGTGAGATTACGTATGGTTTGGAACGCTTGGCCATGTATTTGCAAAATAAACAATCGATATACGATTTGGTGTGGGCAGAGACACCGAACGGCACCGTGACTTATGGGGATGTTTTTCATCAGAATGAAGTGGAACAATCGACCTATAACTTCGAGCATGCCGATGTACCGGCTTTGTTTCAGGCATTTGATCAGGCTGAGAAAATGTGTCTTTTATTGATTGAAGAAAAACTACCCTTGCCGGCGTATGAGCAAGCGTTAAAAGCTTCGCATACTTTTAATTTACTCGATGCGCGTAAAGCCATCAGTGTCACTGAGCGCCAGCAGTTTATTTTACGGGTCAGGAATATGTCAAAATCAGTGGCAACGATGTATTATCAATCCCGTGAAGCCCTGGGTTTCCCGGGTTGTCAAGATCGTAATCAAGCACGCAAGGAGGCTTAACCATGGCTGATATTTTATTTGAATTGGGCTGTGAAGAATTACCACCAAAAGCCTTATATGGTTTATCAAAAGCCTTATTCGACGGTGTCTGTGCACAATTAAACGAACAGGGCTTTGCGTTTGCCGAGGATTCCAGGTGGTTTGCCTCACCGCGACGTTTGGCGTTTTTACTGCGTGATGTCAGTGAGCAATTAGCCGATCAAAAAGTCGAAAAACGTGGCCCATCGGTGGCGGTGGCTTTTAATGACAACGGTGAGCCGAAACCGGCGGCCACGGGCTTTGCTAAATCCGTGGGTGCTGAAGT
>CAZWVE010000086.1:0-1425 GCA_964636925.1 uncultured Marinicella sp. | reverse complement strand
GGCCATCAAAGTGATCACAAAACGAAAGGACATCGATTTCACCACGCAGGTTGGCTGCGTATTGACAGTGCTTTGGATTATAAAGCGGTTTTACAGCAAGCTGACGTGATGGTGGATCATTTAGAACGTGAGCAGTTGATTAAACAACAGGTAAACGCGGAGGCCGAAGCGGTCGGAGGCCGGGCTTTAATTAACCAGGCTTTACTGCAGGAAGTGTCCAGTATCGTTGAGAAACCGGTGGCTGTATTGGGTGATTTTGATTCAGAATTTTTAAAGGTACCAAGAGAAGCGCTGATTTCTTCAATGGAATCCCATCAAAAGTATTTTCCGGTGGAAAATAATCAGGGTGAGTTAATGCCGCATTTTGTGGCGCTGGCGAATATTGATTCGAAACAACCGGACTTGGTGAAAAAAGGCTATGAGAAAGTCATTACACCACGATTAGCGGATGCACGATTTTTCTGGGAAAAAGATAAAGCCAGACCACTTGCCGAAAACTTGCCGTTGCTTGCGAAAATGACTTTTGAAAAATCCTTGGGTTCTTATGCTGATAAGACCGATCGTATTAACCATATTATGGATTGGCTGGCACCAAAAATGGGCTTTAGCATGAAGCAAGGTAAACAAGCTGTCAGGCTAATGAAGTGCGACTTAATGTCCGATATGGTGGATGAATTTCCTGATTTACAAGGCCTGATGGGTGGTTATTATGCCGCTGCCCAGGGTGAGGACAGGGAAGTCGCCAACGCCATCCGTGATCAGTATTTGCCACGTTTTAGTGGTGATCAATTACCGGAAAATACCCTCGGCCAGGCGTTGGCCATGACCGACAAAATGGATACTCTGGTGGGGATTTTTGCGGTGGGTAAAAAACCCACCGGTTCAAAAGATCCGTTTGCTTTACGGCGTGCGACTTTAGGCATTATCAGTATTTTAAAAGATAAACAGATTCAGGTCAGTTATACGGATTTGATTGATTATTGTTACGCTGTATTGGTGGAAAACAGTGATTTGGCGGCGGATGAGGAAGTGAAAACAAGTATTCGGCAGTTTTTTATTGAACGCTTACGCCATTTTTATATTAATCAGGGCGTGGCGCACGATGTCTTTCATGCCGCTCATACCTCAGATGCGACTGTATTGTCCGATTTAGATCAGCGCATTCAGGCCACCGAAGATTTTAAACAACAGAATTATGCCAAATCTCTGATTGAAGCCAATAAGCGGGCCACCAATATTGTGGCAAAAGCCCAAACCAAAGAAAATCTGTATGAGCAAACTGTTAATCCTGAGTTGTTTGAGTCTGCGCTGGAGTCTCAGCTTTTTAATCAGATAGATTCCATGAACTCAGAATTTAAACAGTTGGTGGCGGATAAAAAATATAGCGAAGCTTATCGGTTATTGGCCACATTGGCAGAACCTTTA
>CAZWVE010000085.1:0-6659 GCA_964636925.1 uncultured Marinicella sp. | reverse complement strand
ACGAAGAAGAGGACACCGATAGTTTTAGCGAAGTATTGAAAATGCTGTCGGATATTCAGCACACCGTTGAACGCATGGAATTTCAGAAAATGTTTTCAGGTGACATGGACGCCAATAACGCTTTCGTTGATATCCAGGCCGGTTCCGGTGGCACGGAAGCTCAGGATTGGGCCAATATGGTGCTGCGTATGTACCTGCGTTGGATTGAATCACGTGGCTGGAAGGCTGAGTTGATGGAAGTTTCGGCCGGGGATGTGGCCGGTATTAAATCCGCCACCATTAAAGTCGAAGGTGATTATGCCTATGGTTGGTTACGCAGTGAAACCGGGGTGCATCGTTTGGTACGTAAATCGCCGTTTGACTCCAATAATAAACGCCACACCAGTTTTGCCGCCGTTTTTGTGTCGCCTGAAATCGATGATAATTTTGAAATTGATATCAATCCGGCAGATTTGCGCATTGATGTTTATCGATCATCCGGTGCCGGTGGACAGCACGTCAATAAAACTGAATCTGCAGTGCGCATAACGCATCTGCCGACGAACACGGTGGTGCAATGTCAAAACGGTCGATCCCAACATCAAAATAAAGCCACTGCCATGCAACAGCTGAAATCAAGGTTGTATGAATTGGAAATGCAAAAACGCAGCGAGCAGTCGCAATCGGTGGAAGATGATAAGTCAGACATCGGTTGGGGCAGCCAAATCCGGTCTTATGTATTGGATCAGTCACGCATTAAAGATTTACGCACCGGCGTGGAAAACACCAACACCCAAGCCGTTTTAGACGGTGATTTGGATAAATTCATTGAAGCCAGCTTAAAACAAGGGGTTTAACAGAGATTGAATCATCATGAGTGAAGAGAATAAATTAATTACCGAGCGTCGTCAGAAGCTACAACATATCCGTGAGCAACAGGATGTGGCGTTCCCGAATCAATTTCGCCGCAGCCATGTGGCTGCCCAATTGCACACCCTTTATGATCAATACGACAAGGACACCCTGGCTGAAAAAGATGTGCCGGTTCAAGTGATTGGTCGCATGATGAGTCAACGCCTGTTTGGTAAGGGCGGTTTTGCGGTGTTACGAGATGTCTCCGGTGATATTCAACTGTTTGTGCAGCTAAGCAGTGTCGGCGATGAGACATTTACGGCCTTTAAAGGTTGGGATATTGGCGATATTATTGCCGGAGAAGGGGTATTATTTAAAACCAAAACCAATGAATTAAGCGTTAAAGTGACCTCGTTACAATTGGTGACTAAATCTCTGCGGCCGTTACCGGAAAAATTCCATGGTTTGGCTGATCAGGAGACCCGTTATCGTCAGCGCTATGTGGACCTTATTATGAACGCGGATTCTGTGGCCGTATTTAGAACCCGATCCAAATTGATTTCTGAAATGCGACGTTTTATGGAAGCCCGTGAATTTTTAGAAGTGGAAACACCGATGATGCATGTCATTCCCGGCGGCGCGGCGGCGAAACCGTTTACCACCCATCATAATGCCCTGGATTTGGAGTTGTATCTGCGGGTGGCGCCTGAATTGTTCTTGAAGCGATTGGTGGTGGGCGGATTTGAAAAAGTTTTTGAGATTAATCGTAATTTTAGAAATGAAGGGGTTTCGACGAAGCACAATCCTGAATTTACCATGATGGAGTTTTATTGGGCGTACAGTGACTATAATGATTTAATGGATTTAACCGAATCCCTGTTCAAGCACCTGGCGCAAACTGTTTTAGGCAAGACTGAGATTCCTTACCAAGGTGTCGAATTGGATTTTGCAAAGCCATTTGTTCGGGCTACGATGACTGATTTGGTGATTAAACACAGTCCGGACTTAAGTGCCGAAAAGTGTAATAATTTGTCACATTTACAGGCATACTTTGATCAGCAGGGTATTGGTTATGACAAAAATGCCTCAAAAGGCCACTTAATTGCCGAATTATTCGATATTTTTGTGGAAGATAAGCTGATTCAACCGACATTTGTGACACAATATCCCATAGAAATATCACCTTTATCACGTCGTTGTGATGATAACCCCGAGTTAACGGATCGTTTTGAACTGTTTATCAGTGGTCATGAAATAGCCAATGGCTTTTCTGAGCTGAATGATCCTGAAGATCAGGCCGAACGCTTTAAACAGCAAGTGGCCAATCTGGAAGCCGGTGATGATGAAGCCATGCATTATGATCAGGATTATGTACGGGCATTGGAATACGGCATGCCACCAACTGCGGGTGAAGGCATCGGCATTGATCGATTGGTGATGTTGTTCACAGATTCAGCTTCTATACGTGATGTATTATTGTTTCCCTATATGAAGCCGGAGTAGTTTTTGCCAATTGTGAGGTTACAGATGGATAAACGTCAAGATGTCAGGTACGCAAGAAAAAAAATGGATGCCTCGTGTTTGTTACTTTTTAACGGTCATGCCTATGTTACCCGGGTCATTAATATTTCAGCCACCGGTATTTTGGTGGAACTGGTGGAAGATGACGTGGTTAAAGACCTTAGTTTAGAGTCCATCTGTATTTTAGAAATTGTTGTCAATGAATCGTTAAACATTCATGTTTCTTCAAAAGTTACTCGCATTGATGGTAAGCGTTTGGGCTTACATTTTATTGCCATTCCTGAAGACAAACAGGTGGCCTTATGGAAACTGTTGGGCGACTATGTCCATGAAGTTGAACCCATTGATTATTAAAGTGTTCAGCTAAATCTTGTCTTTATACATCGGATTTGCCATAGCTTCTTTGATTCTGGCATTTACGCCGGGACCGGATATGCTGATGGTTATCAGTTTAGCCGCTAAAGAAGGCCTGAAAGCTGCCTTATTATTTATTACCGGATTAGTCACCGGTGTCTGGTTTCACACCTTACTGCTCTTGTTGGGCGTTTCTGCTGTTATTATGACCCTGCCGGGTGCCTTACGCTTGATGGCGGCTTTTGGTGTTGTTTATTTGTTGTATCTAGCCTTTGTCACGTTCAAGGAACGACATCAGTCTGTTATACAAATCGATTCAGAGACAAGCCTCAGCCAAACCGGCCGTTCACGTTTCTGGCGCGGCGTCATTATGAATATCAGCAATCCGAAAGTACTGTTATTTTTTCTGGCCTTTTTCCCCCAATTTGCACAATTAAATCAACCCGGTTACCAATTACGCATTGTCTTATTAGCGGTTATTTTTATTGTATGTAGTTTTGCGGCCTTTGCCGTGGTTGCCTGGTTGACATCAACCTTAGGTCAAAAGCACATGACCAATCCGCGTTATAAAATACTGATGGATTGGTTTAGTATTGCCGTATTTGTATTTTTGGCGTTATTGATGGTTATGACGCTGATTGTCTGAATTCATGGTGCCGGTCTGGATAGCCCACAGCGTTTGATAACGACCTTTTTCCGCCAGTAATTCTTGATGTTTGCCGGATTCGATCACCCGGCCTTGATCCATAACATAAATACAGTCTGCATTAACTACTGTAGATAATCGGTGCGCAATAACAATCACAGTGCGTCCCCGGCTGATGGTGGCAAGAGATTTTTGTATCGCCGCCTCAGTTTCGTTGTCCACTGCCGAGGTGGCTTCATCCAAAATTAAGATTGGTGGGTTTTTCAAAAGTGCCCGGGCCAGGGCAATGCGTTGGATTTGGCCGCCGGATAGTTTGGTGCCCTGTTCACCGACCTGGGTCTGGTAACCTGCCGACAGTTTATGAATAAATTCATGGGCCTCTGCCTGGCGTGCGGCGTTATAAACTGCCTTTTCATCCGCATTTGGGTTGCCGTAGTGAATATTGGCAAAAATGCTGTCATTAAATAAAAAAGTGGTTTGTGATACCAGGCCGATCTGGCTGCGTAAGCTGTGCAGGTGGATGTCGTCAATGTTATGGCCATCTAACAGCAATCTACCGTGATTCGAGTGATAATAGCGCATCAATAGCTTAATTAAAGTGCTCTTGCCAGAGCCGGTTTGGCCCACAAACGCCACTGTTTGTCCTGAACAAATGTGGATATTAATGTCATCAACAGCCGGCTGAGATTGATTGGGATAGGTAAAGTGCACATCTTTGAACTGTATCTCACCTTTTAATTGAATGCGCTTGTCGTTCTCAGATGAACGAATCGTAATCGGTTGATTCAGCAAATTTAATATTCTTCGCGCCGAGGCCATGCCTCGTTCATAGAGATCCATGGTTACCGCTAAGTTCTTAAACGGCCACAATAAGCGTTGCGTTAGAAACACCAGTACACCATAGGCGCCAACAGCTAAATCACCTTGTAGCGTGTCCAAACCACCGATAACAAAGGTGGCTAAAAAGCCCATTAAAATAGCCATACGTATCACCGGAGTGAAGGCGGCGCTGACTTTAATGGCATTCTGGTTGGCAATCACATATTGATGGCTGATGTCATTGATACGTTGACGTTCGTGTTGTTCTTTGGTGTAACTTTTGATGGTGGCAATGCCGGTGATGTTGGTATTGATGGCGGCGGCCAGTTTGCCGGCCATGGAGCGGACTTTGGTGTACAAGGGCTCGGCTTTGCGTTTAAAGAAAAAAGCCCCAAAAATAATCAAGGGAATAGGGGTAAAGGCCAGTAAAGCTAATTTGGGTGACAGAATAAAAAATACCGCGCCCACTGCCACCACAGAAGTCAAAACCTGCAAAATATCGTTGGCACCGACATCGAGAAAACGTTCCAATTGATTGACATCATCATTCAAAATGGCCGTTAAGCGACCACTGGACTGTTCCTCGAAAAAGGCCATGTCCATGTTTTGCATATGACTGTAACTGTCAACCCGAAAACGGTGCTGAATTTTCTGTGCCAACTCGCGCCAGTTTTTTAAATACAAAAACTGAAACACTGATTCACCCAGCCAAATGATAAAGGTTAACAGGCCCAATAAAAACAGTTGATGTCTGGGTTCTGCGACCCCCAATCGCGCCACAAAAGAGTCTTCCTGTTGAATCACCACATCGATGGCAATACCGATCAGAATTTCCGGAGCAATATCAAATAACTTATTGACCACAGAGCAGGTCGAAGCCCAGATGGCCTGACGTTTAAAGCCTTTGGCGTAGGATAATACGTTAAACAGTGTCATAAGAGGCCTCGGAATAATATGTGGTTGGTATTAAAAATTCTGTAAGCGTAATGTTTCAATTTCGCTGCCGTAATTAAACTGGACTTCAACGACGATACCGCCATGGTGTTTAATATGCCCTGAGTGTCGTTGTGCACCGCTATCGGAAAATTCAAATGTAAAGACACGGTAAACGGCCATCCGGCCCAATCGGGATCTGAGTCTGATTTTTTGTTGTACCACGGAATCATCCAAAAAAGCCCAACCACGCTCACGGGTCAGTTGTTTACCGGTGCGCCGAACTTCTTCGATGGCTTTGGGTTGGTGGTACCAATAGGCCGCAATGAAGCCTAATATCACCAACAGGGTTAAGTCAAACATGCTTTAAATGTTGTTCGTATTTTTTAGAAGATGATTGTAAGAGGTCTGACGGGGAAATGAAACGTTCATTTAAAGAGATTCTGTGGCCATGCAGTTGTGGTCATCGAGTTTAAGCCGTCATGCGAGTGCAGATATGGATTGCTCATGGTTTTTAAATTCAGAACGCGCTATAATGACCCATGGAGAATTCCAAATCCCTTTAATAAGCCGGCCATTCGTGCCGGCTTTTTAGTCAAAAAAATATCTTTTTTGACCCGCTGTTTAACCAAATTTAAACCTTATTTGGTTATAAAGCAGTCTCATATAACTATAAAAAAAGGAAAATAATTATGAATTATAACGATATCAAAACCATAGACAAATGTACCATTGCTGCCCGTGGAGGCATGACGTTATTATCCCAGGAGGAAATTAACCGCATGATGGAAGTGGGCCAGGGTGGTGTTCACGAACTGTTTCGGAAATGTTGCCTGGCGGTATTAAATCATGATGCCAGTGATGACGATGCCATGGCGGTACTAAATCGCTATCCGGATTTTAATGTCAAATTGATTCCACGCGAACGTGGCATTCACTTGCAGTTTACCAACGCGCCGGCACAAGCCTTTGTGGACGGGAAAATGATTTCGGGTATTCGCGACTCGATCTTCGCCGTATTGCGCGATATTGTTTTCCAAAGTGCACAAAAAGAAGTCAGTAGTTTTGATTTGCAACAACCTTTTGATATTACCAACTATGTTTTTGAGATATTACGTCGTGCGGAAGTGCATCAATATGGTTTAGAGCCTAATTTAGTAGTCTGTTGGGGCGGTCATTCCATAAACCGCGTTGAATACCAATACACCAAGGATGTCGGTTATCAAATCGGTTTACGCGGTGGTCATATTTGCACAGGTTGTGGCACCGGTGCCATGAAAGGGCCGATGAAAGGCGCCAGTGTCGGCCAAGCCAAACAACGTATTGAAAATGGCCGCTATGTTGGTTTAACCGAGCCCAGTATTATTGCCGCAGAAGCGCCGAATCCGATTGTTAATAACCTGGTAATTATGCCGGATATCGAAAAACGTCTGGAAGCTTTTGTGCGTTTGGGTCACGGCATTATTGTGTTTCCCGGTGGCGTCGGTACCGCTGAGGAGATTTTGTACCTGATTGGCATCCTATCGGACAGACGCAATGAGGGTATTCCGTTTCC
>CAZWVE010000084.1:0-6687 GCA_964636925.1 uncultured Marinicella sp. | reverse complement strand
TGCCAGTGAAGTGGCGCAGGATTTTGAGCACAATGACTGGATTTCAGCGCCGGTGGTCAATGAAAAAAATCAGTTGATTGGCCGTATTACGATTGACGATGTGGTCGATGTGATTCGTGAAGAAGCCGAGCGTTCAGTGATGCGCATGGCCGGTTTGGATGAAGAAGACGATATGTTTGCGCCGATTATCAGTTCTTCAAAGCGCCGGGCTGTGTGGTTGGGTGTTAATTTACTGTCGGTGCTGCTGGCTGCTTTTGCCATTGGCTTTTTTGAAGATGCCATCAAAAAAGTGGCGGCACTGGCGGTGTTGATGCCGATTGTGGCTTCCATGGGCGGCATTGCCGGTTCACAAACACTGACCTTAATGATTCGCGGTATGGCCACCGGTCAGGTGGGTAGCGGTAACATTAAAAATCTGCTTAATAGAGAAGTGATGATTGGTATGATTAACAGCCTGGTGTGGGCCATTATTTTATCGGTGGTGATTATTGCCTGGTACAAGGACATTGAAATGGGTATTGTGATTGCGCTGGCATTGGTGATTAATCTGATTGCCGGGGCTTTGGCCGGGGTTATGGTGCCGGTGTTATTACGTCGCTTGAGCATCGATCCTGCGATTGCCGGTGGTGTGGTGTTAACCACGGTCACGGATATCGTTGGTTATGTGTCTTTCCTGGGCTTAGGTACCTGGATTTTGCTCAATTAAATGAACGTCACTAAGAAATCACCCACCAAACGATCACGATTCTCTATCGGTCCTGCCAGTTTGGTGGCCGCGGCTTTTATCGGTCCGGGCACGGTCACCACCTGCACTCTGGCAGGCGCTCATTTTGGTTATGCTTTATTGTGGGCTTTGCTGTTTTCAATTGTGGCTTGCATGTTGCTGCAAGAAATGTCGGCGCGTTTGGGTCTGGTGACGCAGCGCGGTTTGGGGGAAGTGCTTAACAATCAATTTCAGAACCCGGTTTATAAAACCCTGGTTTTTACCTTAGTGACGGTAGCCATATTTATTGGCAATGGTGCTTATGAAGGTGGCAACATTTCCGGTGCGGCTTTGGGCTTAGAAGCGATGTTGCCGGCGGTAAATTTCCCCTGGCCGATAGTGATTGTGGCGGTGGCTTTTGCGGTTCTAATTCAGGGAAGTTATCGTATTTTTGAACGGGCTTTGATTTCTTTGGTGCTGCTGATGAGTGTGGCTTTTGTCAGCACTTTTTTATTAACCAAACCCGATTGGCTGGCACTTTTCCAAGGCATGAAACCACAAGTCCCCGAAGGTGCCTGGTTAACCATTGTGGCTTTGGTGGGTACCACTGTGGTGCCTTATAATTTATTTTTACATGCCTCAGCGGTGAAATCCAAATGGCATAATACCGAGGATTTGTCACGGGTTCGGCAAGACACAGTGATTTCCATCGGTATTGGTGGTTTGATTTCATTGGCGATTGTGGCCACCGCTGCCACCGCTTTTTTTGGGCAACAGGTTAGTATCCAGTCCGCCGCTGATATGTCGGTTCAATTACAACCTTTATTGGGTTCATGGGCCTCTGTTTTTATTGCGCTGGGTCTGTTTGCTGCGGGTATCTCTTCAGCCATCACGGCGCCCCTGGCCGCGGCTTATGCGGTTTCGGGCATGTTGGGCTGGCCAACCGATGGCAAGCACATCAAATTCAAAGCAATCTGGATGTTGGTGCTGTTCAGTGGTTTGTTGTTATCTTTATCCGGTTATCAACCCATCACCATCATCTGGTTTGCGCAAATCGCCAATGGCTTGCTGTTACCTTTGCTGGCGGCTTTTTTGCTGTATGTCATGAATAAGTCGGATTTATTGGGCCGATACAAAAATAGCTGGCTGCATAATTTGCTGGGTGCTGTGGTTATTCTGGTGGCTGTCTTATTGGGCGGTAAATCTTTATATTTTGCTTTGAGCTGATTTTCACAGGGACTGTGATAAGTTCACGTTTTTAAATATCCTCTCCCATGATAAAACGTTTTTTATTGTTCTCAACAATGGTTGTTGCCATTATGTTCACCAGTTATCAAGCCTCCGCCGGTGTCGGCTCATTTCTGTTTAATACCGGAATAAAAATAAGTCACCCCATTCAATCCGAAAAAAACATTGCCTACGGTTCTGAGCCTTGGCAAAAACTCAATATTTATCCCCAAAAAGACAATGCTCATGCGCCCGTGGTGATTTTTGTTTACGGCGGCGGCTGGAGCAAAGGCAGTAAAGAACAACACCATTTTGTCGCGGATGCTTTGGTGAGAAAAGGCTACTTGGTGGTGATACCCGATTACATTAAATACCCCGATGGCAGATTCCCGACCTTTGTTGAAGACATAGCACTGGCCATCGCCTGGGTTAACAACAACATCGCCGATTACGGCGGTAATGCCAATCAATTGCTGCTGGCCGGTCATTCAGCCGGCGCCCACAGCGGGGCTTTACTGGTCACCGACAAACGCTATCTGACACAGGTTGGTGTGGAAATTCAAGACATTAAAGCTTTTGTGGGTCTGGCCGGGCCTTATAATTTTACCCCCAAAAAACCACAATATATCAAGACTTTTGGAGCGGAGAATTTTGACAAAATGATAGTGAATCATTTTGTGGATGGCAGTGAACCGCCGATAAAATTAATCCATAGCATGGGCGATAACACCGTTGCGCGTTTTAATTTCGACACCTTCGGTAATCAGTTAAAAGTCGCTGGCAATTGGGTAGAAACGGTTTTATATGAAGACATCGGGCATGTTATGACATTGCTTAAAATCCACCCATGGTTTGCCGATGAAATCGATGTGGCCGAGGTTATGGATGATTTTTATCAGCGGGTCTTAAGCGAGACAAAGCCACGTTAAATGAATACACGCGCCGGCAAACCCCATCGATTCATCGTTATTTTGGTATTGTTGTTGGTGATTGGATTTGTCTGTTACAAGCTCATCATGTTTTTCTTGCCGGATAACGTTAATCCGTTTCAACCCCTGCGTATCGCTGACAAACCCACATTCGTCACCAAAACAAAGATAAACCGACTGAAAAGCCATCCTGATGAATGCTTTGCTGTACTTGAAAACAGCACGTTAACATTCGAAAAAATTGAAGACCAAAAAACCGGTGAAAACTGCGCCTATAAAAACGTCGCGATGTTGCAACAATCCGGTATTTCTTACGGCGGTGATATCATTTTAACTTGTCCGGCGCTGGTGGCGCTTACGATTTGGGAGCGTCATGATTTGCAACCCTTGGCGATAAAATTGTTTAACCAAAAAATTATCCGCGTGCGTCATTACGGCACCTACGCCTGCCGCAACATCAATAACGCCAGACAAGGCCGCCGTAGTCAGCATGCCTATGCCAATGCCATTGATATCGCCGGTTTTGTGTTGGCTGATGGCAGAGAAATATCGGTTTTAAAAGATTGGGGAAAAGACTCCGAAAAAGGCACGTTTCTAACCGCAATTCATCAATCCGCCTGCAAGCGTTTTTCCACCGTTTTAGGCCCAAATTATAATGATTTGCACAAAAACCACTTCCACTTTGATCAAGGTGGTTGGTCGATTTGTCGATAACCAGACGGTTATTAATTTTCGGCTGATATGCGAAGTTCAGTGATTTGTTCACCATCGCTTGTTACCTGAAAAACAATCGGCTGACAGCAAACATAGCAGTCCTCAACATACTGTTGTTCAACCACTGAACAATCCACCACCGTTTCAAATGTTTCCCAGCAGTAAGGGCATTGTATTTGGGTTGTTTCTAAACCGTTCATGTCATTTTTAAAAATGGTTAACTAAAAACCACTTTATCGCGCACATAGAGGGGCTGGATATCGGCGATGTTTTGTTGGTCTTGGGTGAAGCGGGTTTGGGCGATTTCTAATAAAGCCTGGGCGTCGGGCAAGATGTTGGCATCAATAGGGCGTGTTTCATTGTCTTTAATTTGCTCACGCAATAAATCATGAAAGGCGCTGCCGGCGGCGGTATCGAAATCTTCCAGATTAACCTCTTCGGGTTTGCTGACTTGGTCGTCATTAAGTCGGCTGAGCTGGCCGTTTTGGCTTTCAAATTCGGCCCAGTAAACTTCGCCCATGCGGGCGTCGTTGGCAATCAGGATAAGTTGTTCTTGATCGGGATTTTGCTTTAACACCTGCCAGGCCATATTTTCTAAGGTTGAAACACCCATCACCGGAATAGCCAGTGCCAGCGCCAGGCCCTGGGTCACCGCAAAGGCGATGCGTACGCCGGTAAAGGCGCCGGGGCCGAGGCCGAAAACGATGCCATCAAGTTGTGACTTTTTGAGCCCGGCATCACTTAATAAGCCCTCAAGTCGATCCAATATAATGTTGGCATGTTGCTGTGGTGCGATTTCTGCAGTAGTGCTGATTTGGCCGTTGTGCAATAATCCGAGGGCGCATTGTTCGGTGGCGGTTTCGATGGCGATGAGGTTCATGGCGTTTGGTGTTAGAATAAAGCGTTTTAATGCAAAGGGTTCATTATAAATGATGTGGACGAAATGGGTAGTTTTGATGGTGTTGTCCGGGACTGTGGCAGCAGAGGATTATTTTTTAACTGTCCGGGGAGAGCCGGTGCAAGGGGCTTTATTGATTGCGCAAACCAATCCCGGTGCTGAAGTCAGTATTGACGGTAAGCCGGTAAAAACTGACCCTGACGGGTATTTTCTGTTTGGTTTTGGCCGTTTTGATACCGAGCCCAAAACCATTACCGTACGTTATCAGGCACAAAGCCATGAAAAAATCATCCCGGTGAAGACAAGAGATTTTCCTGAAGAGCGCATTGATGGTTTACCGGCTGATAAGGTCAATCCTCCGGCCAGCTTCTGGGAGCGGATAAAAAAAGAACAGGCCGAAGTGAAACATGCCCGTTCAGTGTGGTCTGAGCAGCGGTATTATTTACAAGACTTTATCTGGCCGGCCACCGGTCGCGTCAGCGGTGTCTATGGCAGTCGTCGTATTCTGAATGGTGAGCCCAAACGGCCGCATTACGGCATGGACATTGCCAATGCCACCGGCTCTGAAGTGGTGGCACCGATTGCTGGCACCGTGACCATGGCGGTGGATGATAATTATTACACCGGCGGCACCATTATTCTTGATCACGGCTATGGTTTAAACTCCACCTATTTACATTTAAGTCAGGTCAATGTCGAAGTCGGTCAACACGTACAGCAAGGTGATAAAATCGGTGAAATCGGCATGACCGGTCGAGCCACGGGACCGCATTTGGATTGGCGCATTAATTTAGGTACGGATGTGCGCTTAGATCCTCAATTGTTGTTACCGCCACAAGAGGCTGAGTAAGTTGATATTCACTCAATTTTCAACCAGCTTGTGCCATCATAGAATCATATTTACCGGAGGTTACCATGTACAAACCACTGTCAATTTTCCTGCTTATTCTTCTGGCCGGTTGCAGTCACATGACTCAGCACGATAAAAACACATCGATAAAGACGGATGATCAGACCAGTTCTGAACAAATCTATTGGGTCAACAGCTGGCAACGAACTTGTCAGGGTGTGGGCGAACGTCTGTGCCTGCAAGTGCAGAAAATTAATCAGGATAATCAAGAACAAGCCAATATTGAGAGCTGGTCCTTGTTTTATGCACCGATTGAAGGTTTTGATTATGAACTCGGTTATGTCTATAAAATCCGGGTAAAAGAAACCCAATTACCGGCCGCACAAGTCCCCGCCGATGCCTCGTCGATTCGTTATGAATTGCTTGAAGTCCTTGATAAACAAGCCGATGAGACCCTGCGGCTGCATGATATTTGGGCATTAACAGAACTTAACGGCCGGGATATTGAGTCAATGACTGCGCTCAATGACAGGCAACAACGACCGAGTTTAGAATTCAATTTAAACAAAATGCAGGTGTTTGGTACAGACAGTTGTAATCGCTTATCCGGTGGCATTGAAGCGCTCGGTCAGGGTCGAATTAAGTTCGGTGCGTTGGTCACCACTTTGATGGCATGTCCGGATATGAAACTGGCAGACGAATTTACGCAAGCGCTTAATCAAATTAAGCATTATCAGTTATCAGATTTAAAACTGACGCTTTTAAATGCGGATGAACAGTCTATACTTGAGTTTAAAAAGGTGGATTGATCTGAAGATAATTTTTTTATTCAATGAGTGCGTCGTCTTCGGGCTTGACCCGGAGACCCATGTTAAAGAGCATTGATTAGCTTTCATTTAATGTTATTTTTTAAAAATACATATGGTTCAATTATATTTAACTATTAACTGTTCCCAAATATGGGCCTCCGGATCAAGTCCGAAGGCGTCGCATCGGTTGCTATTTTTTCGCCATATCATAAGATTGGTGCGTTATTCTGATCCCTCTGTTGATAAAATCACTCTATGAGCACTCACTCACAATTCCATCTGTTGAAACAACGGCGCTATTTGCCGTTTTTTCTGACCCAGTTTTTCGGTGCTTTTAACGACAATGTCTTTAAAAATGCACTGATTATTATGATTGCCTTTCAGGTGGCAGAACAGCACATTAATTTGTTGACCAATTTGGCCTTTGGCTTGTTTATTTTGCCCTTTTTCTTGTTTTCGGCTTTTGCCGGACAGGTGGCCGATAAATACCCGAAAGATGTTTTGATTCGCCGCGTTAAAATGGGTGAAATTGTTATTATGTTGCTGGCTTCTGTCGG
>CAZWVE010000083.1:4127-6770 GCA_964636925.1 uncultured Marinicella sp. | reverse complement strand
ACGGCATTTTTGGCCGGTCATTATCCCGAAGCCATTGCTGAACGGTTCCAAATTAGCTTAGACGATCACTTTGATCATTGCGATGATATGGCGGTCTATCAATTGATGGAAGACATGGCCAAAGCCCGGCATTTTGTCAAAGCCGGAAATCAGGCGGACATGGCGCGTTTTTACCGCCAGTTGATTACTGAATTTCGGCAAGGTCAACTGGGTCGTATTACTCTGGAAACCCCGGCGATGCAACAACAAGAAGTGGCTGAAGTGGAACAACTGTTGGCAGAAAAAGCCGCTAAAAAAGAAGCCCGAAAAGCCCGTTTTAAAAACAAAGGTCGTTAAATTTGATGACGTATCAGCCGCCTTCAGGTGCCATTGAGTTGCATTATCACGATGAGGACATTCTGGTGGTCAACAAGCCTGCCGGTTTATTGTCGGTACCGGGACGGATTCACAAAGATTGTCTCATCAGTCGTTTGCAGATTGATTTTCCGGGTGTGCGTTGTGTGCATCGCCTGGATATGGAAACATCCGGTCTGATGGTGCTGGCCTTGCACAAGTCGGCACAAGTTCATTTAAATAAACAATTTGAACAACGTCAGGTGGCCAAACGCTATTTGGCGCGCGTCATTGGTGTGCCGGATACAGACCGGGGTGAAATCAATGTGCCGTTAATTTGTGACTGGCCTAATCGACCCAGGCAAAAAGTGGATGTCGACAGCGGTAAATCAGCCCTGACCCGTTGGCGATTATCACAACGTGAAGAGCACACCAGCTTATTGGATTTACAGCCCGTGACCGGTCGGTCCCATCAATTACGGGTGCATTTGTGGCATGTGGGCCTGCCGATTGTGGCAGACAGTTTATATCAACCCAAAAGCCTAACAGCGCAGCAAATTGCGGCCATCACGGCCATTAAATATCGGAGCCATCGCGATAATCTGCATTTACACAGTTATTATTTGGGCTTTTCGCATCCGAATAGCGGTGCGGCTGTCGAATTTAATGTGCCGGCAGATTTTTTGATCTAAACCGTCTTGATCATCCGTTTCAGCGCAATCAGGCTTAATCGGTTAAAATGGCTGTTTATTTTGAGTTAGTGATTAAATCAGTGAGCGAAGACAGCGAATATTTTCAACAAGCCTGTGGGTTTTTGACACAATGGGTGCTGACACCTGAGCAGGCGCTACAGAATCAATCACCGCGTCTGGTGTTTTCCCATGTCCCGAAAACCGGCGGTACCACCATGGAAACCATTCTCGCCAAAAATTATCGTTTGTCTGATGTTTTGCATCTGAATGCGCCGGAATTTAAGCAATATCCGGACATTCTAAACTTAAAGAAAAATCCACCGCGTTTTATTTGTGGTCATCATCCTTTGCATTCCCCGCTGTATCGGCACTTGCCTCAGTCGCCCTTATTTCATTTCACCCTGTTGCGTGAACCGGTGGCACGGATACTGTCCTATTTTAATTATGTGCGTGCAAAAACTGATCATCCCTTGCATCAGCAGGCCCGTGATTTAAATATTACAGATTTTGTAGAAAGCGGGGCCAGTCCGGAGTTGAACAACGGCCAAGCGCGACGTTTTAGTGGCTACTTACATCAAGCGCCGCCGGATGAGGCTACTTTATTTGAAACGGCGCACGATGCTTTGCAGAATTGTTTTTCACTGGTGGGTACCACCACTTGTTTTGATGAGACCTTATTGTTGTTGCATACGTTTTTGGGGTTCAACGATTTGTTCTATCAACGGCGTAATCAATCACGCCAAATGTTAAGCCGTGATGATTTAACTGACTCAGAACTCGAGCTTATCGCATATTATAATCAGGCGGATGCACAATTATACCGCTATGCCGAAACCCGGATTAATGATTACATTTCGAAGTATTTAACAAAGTCAGATATCCGGCGATTTGCTGAAGCCAATTCACAAAATCACCAATGGTCAGCATAAATCTGACCGTTTTTTCATTGAATGGGCGTTAATGAGGCCAAGTTTTTGTTTTATGAAGACCATTAATTTATTGTTGCGAGTGATTTCGCTACAATGGTCGGTTCGGTAGAACAGTGGTCACAAAAAATGATGTGGACAAACACTAAGAGGGTTATGCATGGATAAAAAAACAAACATATTGGTTGATGGTTTTAATCTGGCGCTGAAAAAAGGCTCCGGTATCAAGACTTATGGCATGACCACCCTCGATGCCTATCAGAAGCTGGGTTATGAAGTGGGGGTACTTACAGACAATCAATTTGTCACCGGCGAAAATGCCTTATTGGATGAGGTCAATTTATTTGATCAGGACGAAGTGCGCTTGCACTCCTGGTTAAATTATAAATGGTTGCGAAACCTCCGTGCCGGTAGTTACGCCTTTCGAAAACGAAAATCACACCGGGTGGTGCCGCATTTTGTGGAACCCGATCCCGATAATTATTTATCCAAAGTCGGCGGTGATAAGTATGTCTATATCGAAAATATTCCTGATGTCTTTCATATGGCCAATCGTATGTTCGCCATAACCAAACGCTTAACCCAAATTAAACCCACTCAGAAACCCGATATTTTCCATCTGACCACACCCTGGCCGGTAAAAATACCCGGTATCAAAACAGTGATTACCATTCATGATTTGATTCCTTTAA
>CAZWVE010000083.1:0-4117 GCA_964636925.1 uncultured Marinicella sp. | reverse complement strand
CATTCACGACGCTGGATTTTTAGAAATACTTTTACTATTTATTCAAGCAGGCGTCAGAATCGGCGGATTTAATTTTGGCTGTGTCTGAACATACTAAAAAGGATATTGTGGATATTTACGGCATCCCGGAAGACAAGATTAAAGTAACCTATCAATCCTACCGGGCTTCCAAAGAGGTGCACGATGACGATGCGGCCACCTATTTAAAGGCGCAAAAACTAACACCTGAAAAGTACATTCTATTCGTCGGTAACATTGAGCCCAAGAAAAACCTCAAGCAGCTTATACAAGCCATGGCCTATGTTAAAAAAGGCTATAAACTGGCGGTGGTAGGTCGCAAGGCCTGGATGCATGAAGGGCAACTGAAAGGCCTCAAAAACTTTCTTCAAAAAGACGAGTATGTGTTTTTAGATTACGTTCCGGAATATGAGTTGGGCATGTTGTATAAAAATGCCACCTGTTTGGTTATGCCATCGTTATATGAAGGTTTCGGCTTACCCGTGTTAGAAGCCATGCAACATGATTGTCCGGTGATTTGTTCGAATCGCTCATCACTGCCGGAAGTGGCCGGTGATGCGGCAATCTACATTGATCCGTATCAATTTGGTGAGATTCGTGATGCCATTAATAGCCTGATTGAACACCCGAATAAACGTGCCGAGATGATTAAAAAAGGCCGTGAGCGGGTGGCTTTTTTTAGTCCCGACAATTATGCCCAGCGTTTAGCAAAAGCCTATGAAGGCCTGGTTTAAGCGGTTTTTCAATAAGTGTGATGAACCGGCATATTATTTTGCCCATATTCCGAAAACAGCCGGCACCAGTCTGATTGTCCTGTTAGACCGTTATTTCGCACACCAGGACATCATGCCCGAGCAACTGTGGCGTCAGGTGCATGATTTAACCGCGAGTAAAGCCCAGGATTACCGTTTTATTCGCGGGCATTTTGGCGGCGGTGGGGCGACCATGTTAAGCGATCGAGCCTTAAAAAACCTGACCATGTTACGCGATCCCGTTGAATTGTCCTATTCAACCTATGAATTTATTAAACGTGAAAAAAACACGGTGGTGCATGATCTGGTGGTCAAGGGGGCTTTGAGTTTTGAAGATTTTCTGGTACATCCGGACACCCAAAACCTGGTGAGTAACCGTATGGTGCGGTATTTGTCCTTTGATTTTAAACACGACCCCAGCGCCCAGGAGGTTTTTTTATCACCGCAAACCATTGAAGATTTACAACCTTTACTGTCCGGTAACAGCCCTTTCTTAAACGATGAACAGCGTTATCAACGCGCCAAAACATGGCTTGATGAAGCGTTGTGGTTTGGGGTTTTGCATCGCTTTGATGACGCCATGCGCTTGTTGTCTTACCGCATGTATTGGCCACCGATGGGTGCCAGCCAAAAACTTAATAAACATGCAAAACGTCCCGTCATCAGTGACTTGGCGCGGCAGCTTGTGTTAGAGAATAACCGCTATGACAGCCAGTTGTATGATTATGCACAGCAACAATTTGCAGCCCAATACCGGGCCATGTTGAACACCTTACATTTGGATGAACTCAGTTCGGAAGAAACAATCGACGCGGCTTTGGACCAACGTTATCAGCGATATTATTCACGTCAATTTAAATTGGTTGAAGCGGTTGAATATGATTGTGGTCAAAAATTGTTGGGGCAAAACTGGCACCGTCGAGAATGGATTGAGGCGGACAACGATTTTTTCAGATGGTCGGGCCCCGGCGAGCGCGCCAGTTTGGATTTTTGGGTTAAGCCCGGTGATTATCGTTTGTCAATTCAGCTTATCAATGGCCTGTCCGCGGCCTTTATGGACGCGCTGTCAATTCACATCAACAACCAGCCAGTGGCCTGGACAACAAGCGATCAAGGCGTGGTCAGAACCTTACAGCTTGAATGCCCCGGACAGTTAATTAAAGCCAATGGATTACTGCGGTTGTCCTTTATCAGTCCGGCGACAAAGCCCCACGCAGCGACCTTTGACAGCGATGATTATCGACAAGTGGGATTTGCCCTGAAAAAGATTCTCATAAAGCGTTAAAATAGGCCCTATGAAACATAATCCTGTCTTTATCGTCGGGCGTTTTCGCAGCGGAACGTCCTATTTTTGGCATATTTTTAATCAGCTGGAGCGATTCTGTGCCTGGTATGAGCCCTTGCATCCGCAATTACCCTTGCAAATTAAACACACCACTCCCAAAGAAGATCACGTTTATATTGAAGATTATTGGGCGCCGTATCGGTCATTAAATAATTTGAGCGAGCATCATTCAATTAATCTGGGTAGTCAACGCTTGTACCTGACCGCGCGTGACAGTTGGCCGCAACTGCGGACCTATCTGGATTATTTAATCGCAGCCGGTGGTGATCGGCAGCCGGTTTTGCAATTTAATCGCATGGATATGAGGTTGCCGTGGCTAACGGGATTTTATCCGCATGCCCGGTTGGTGTATTTAAAACGCAATCCAATCCAACTGTGGTGTTCACAAAGAAAACACATTGCGAAGGACAACCGTAATGATGAATCTTATGCCGATGCCTATGAGCTGATGCAATGGTGTGCCGATTTGGCACCGTTGTTGCCGTTTTTGGCACCCCAAAAAGGTCGCCACGGATTTTACCGGTTTTATTGGCTTTATCGGTTATCCGTGCTGATGGGAACCCACTATGCGGATGTGGTGATTGATTTGGACGAGGATGTGTTTAACAGCGATAATTATTTATCCAAATTAGCGTTGTTGGATTTTAATGAAAACGAACTTGAAACAGCCCGAACCCTTAAGCATGTGCCCGAAAGCCACGAATTACCCGATCAGGAAGTCGAGATTTTGACCGCAATCATGACCGAAGTGGATGGTTTGTTAGAAACATCCGGATTGGCTGCCGGGTTTGCAAAACACAGTCTTGCTGAGATTAAACAACAACATGCTGATTTCTGGTCTCAACAAACGTTTAATCCATCAGCGGTGATTGTCGAGCTGACCCAAAGCTGGCATCAGGAACAAATGGAAAAAATCAGCTTATTGGCCGCGTTAAATGAAATGAAAACGCCGTCTTAATATGAATAAACAAAAACGTACCGAAATTTTTAAACGCCTGCGGGACAACAACCCTGAGCCCACCACTGAGCTGGAATACAGCACACCTTTTGAGTTATTGGTGGCGGTGACCTTATCGGCCCAAGCCACCGATGTCGGTGTCAACAAAGCCACCGCCCGATTATTTCCCAAAGCCAATACCCCCGAAGCCATCTTGGCGCTGGGCGAAGAGGGACTGAAAGATTACATCAAAACCATCGGTTTGTATAATTCCAAAGCCAAGCACATTATCCAGGCTTGTCAGATATTGGTGGATAAATTTGATTCCGTGGTACCTGATAATCGCAAGGATTTAGAATCATTACCGGGTGTCGGTCGCAAAACCGCCAATGTCATTCTTAACACCGCCTTTGGCCAACCGACCATGGCGGTGGATACCCACATCTACCGGGTTTCAAACCGCACCAAAATTGCTCCGGGAAAGACGGTGTTAGACGTCGAGAAAAAACTGTTACGCTTGGTGCCCAAAGAATTTTTGAAAGATGCCCACCACTGGCTGATTCTACACGGACGCTATGTCTGTAAAGCCCGCAAACCCTTATGCCAAAAATGCATCATTGTGGATTTGTGTGAATACAAAGATAAAAATCTTGATTAAAACCCATTAAATCACTGATGTGGCGCGCTCAATGGTAATGGCTTTGGCCGAAATTGAGGATTGATAAGCAATGACTTCAACGCCTGCTTGGCGCGCTTGTTTGTATAAATCAGCATATTTTTTGTCAATGTGTCCGGCTGCATCGACCGTCTCAATACCGCTGTGTTGTACCAGAAAAAACAGTATGGCTCGATGGCCTTGCTGTTTCATTTCAATCAGTTCGCGTAAATGCTTTTGGCCGCGGCTGGTCACCGCATCAGGGAAAAAGCCGGCGCCCGGTTTAAAATCCTCACCGGATTCTAATAGGGTGACAGTTTTGATTTCCACGTAGCAAGCGGGTTTGTTCTCAGTGGTTAGAAGTAAATCAATGCGGCTGTTCTCATCGCCGTATTTGACTTCCTGCTGAA
>CAZWVE010000082.1:0-6805 GCA_964636925.1 uncultured Marinicella sp. | reverse complement strand
ATGACGATGATGACGATGATGACGATGATGACGATGATGACGATGATGACGATGAGGACGATGAGGACGATGAGGACGATGAGGACGATTTCTCAGATGATGACTTTTTAGATGAACTGGATGATCTTGACGATTTAGAAGATCATGATGATGAAGACACGGATTTATCCGACGCATTTGATGAACTCGATGAGTCTTCGACAGAAGACGATGAATTTGCAGAGTCTATCCATTTGGATGAAGATGAGGCAGGCACCACTTTCGCAACAGATGAAGACGAAGACGATATGGATGATGATATTGATTTAGGCTTAGATGATTTAATGGATGAAGGAGATGTGATTGAAACTAAATTAGATCTGGCCAAAGCTTATATTGAAATGGGCGATACCGAGGGTGCCAAAAATCTGCTGGACTAAGTGAAGGCAGAGGGTACTTAGGCTCAGCAGTCAGAAGCTGATAAATTGCTTGACGATATGTAAACCTGGTTAAGACACGGTCATCGGTGACCGTGTCTTGCCGTATTAATCATGCGTTTTGCTTGTGGTGTGGAATATGATGGTTCGCCTTTTTATGGTTTCCAACGTCAAAAACAAGAACCGACAGTCCAGCAGTGTTTAGAAACGGCCATCAGTTCGGTGGCCAATCATGAAGTCAGTGTCGTTTGTTGTGGTCGTACCGATACCGGCGTCAGCGCCTCAATGCAAGTGATACATTTTGACAGCGAGGCTAAAAGAACACCGCGACAATGGACTTTAGGTATAAACAGTGCTTTGGTTAAAGACATCAGTGTTCTATGGACACAAGCTGTTACGGATGATTTTCATGCCCGTTTCTCTGCTGTGGAAAGACGTTATCAATACCGCATCAGTAATCGCCCGGTGAGACCAGCCTTGTATCGTCATTATTTAACCTGGGTACTGAAGCCCTTAAATCACGATCTTATGCATGAAGCCATCCAATGTATCGTGGGACAACATGATTTCAGTGCTTTTCGGGCCAGCCAATGTCAGTCTAAACAACCGGTGAGAACGGTGACCCATGCCAGTGTTACACGAGAAGGTGATCAGGTTATTATTGACGTCAGTGCCAATGGTTTTTTACATCATATGATTCGAAATTTAGCCGGAACTTTGATTGTTATCGGTAAAGGTGAACAGCCGGTTTCATGGATGACAGCGGTGCTGCAGTCAAAAGACCGCAGACAAGCGGGAATGACGGCAGCCGCCAGTGGCTTGCGGTTTGTCGGTGTCAACTACCCGGATAAATATAACCTGCCTACATCTTGTCGCTATGAAGGTTAAATTTTGTGGTCTTAAAAATAAATCCGAAATACGTTATGCCGCAGAATTGGGCTGTTATGCGGTGGGTTTTGTGTTGGTGCCCGGCAGCCGTCGCGAGATAAATCTGGCACAGGCCAAAGAACTAATCCAATATGCACAAAACAGAGATTTAATGGCTGTGGCTTTGGTGGCTGATGCTGATCCAAAGTTTGTGTTACAAGTTATTAAACACTGCCGACCCGATAGGATTCAATTTCACGGTCGAGAATCGGCTGATTTTTGTCAGCAATTTGATTTTCCTTACTGGAAAGCTGTACCGATGTTATCGACCAATCACTGGTCTGATTACCTGGTCCAGTATAAAGAGGCTGACTATCTATTGTTAGATGCTTATGGCGAGGGACAAAGCGGTGGTTCAGGGCACTCATTCAAATGGTTTCGTTTTCCGAGTGATGCGCGTCAACGTTTAATTTTGGCCGGTGGCCTGACAGCGGCTAACGTGGCTCGGGCGGTACAACAAACCAAGGCCGAATTTATTGATGTCAGTAGTGGCATCGAACAAACACCTGGCGTAAAATCCCAGGCTCTTATGCAAAAATTCATGCACGCATTGACAGAAAACACATAAAACCATGACCCAGCAATTTGACAATTTACCTGATGAAACAGGTCATTTTGGCCGTTTTGGCGGTAATTTTGCTTCTGAAACATTGTTTCACTGTTTAGAAGAACTTAAAACAGCCTATAAAAAACTGAAAACCGATGCTGATTTTCAGCAACAATTCAACCGGGATTTGGCCGAATTTGTAGGGCGTCCTTCGCCTTTATACTTCGCTGAGCGTCTCACCAAACAACAGCAGGGCGCCCAAATCTGGCTCAAACGTGAAGACCTTAATCACACCGGTGCCCATAAAATTAATAACACCGTGGGACAAATTTTACTGGCCAAAGCCATGGGTAAAAAACGCATTATTGCTGAGACCGGTGCCGGACAGCATGGTGTCGCGACTGCCACAGTGGCTGCACGCATGGGCTTGGAATGTATTGTATATATGGGCGCCGTGGACATTGAACGGCAAGCCATTAATGTCTATCGGATGAAACTGTTGGGTGCACAAGTACGTGCTGTGACATCCGGTTCAAAAACCCTTAAAGACGCTTTAAATGAAGCCATGCGTGACTGGGTGGCGCATGTTGATGATACGTTTTACATTATTGGTACAGTGGCAGGACCGGCACCTTACCCTGAAATGGTGCGTGATTTTAATTCTGTAATTGGTCGGGAAGTCCGCAAACAGAGCCTGGCCCAAATCGGCCGATTACCGGATGCCTTGGTGGCTTGTGTTGGCGGGGGCTCAAATGCCATGGGTTTATTTTATCCATTTATTCAAGATCAGGAAGTCAAAATGTTTGGTGTTGAAGCCGGAGGTAAGGGCCTGGAAACCGGTCAACATGCGGCTTCCATTAGTGCCGGTAAAGTCGGGGTTCTACATGGTAATCGCACCTATGTTATGAGTGATGATGCCGGGCAGGTGACGGAAACACACTCGATTTCGGCCGGTTTGGATTATCCCGGGGTCGGACCTGAACATGCTTTTTTAAATGACTCGGGACGTGCCCAATATGTCACCATCAATGATGATGAAGCATTGGCTGCGTTTCATACCCTCACCCGTAAAGAAGGTATTATGCCTGCTTTGGAAAGTGCCCATGCCATTGCTTATGGCATGAAATTAGCCACGCAGATGTCCCCGGATGAACATATTGTCATTAATTTGTCCGGTCGAGGTGATAAAGATGTTCACACAGTGGCCGAAATTGAAGGGGTGTCGGTATGAGCGGCTTATTGCATCAGACTTTAACCGGATTAGCCGGTAAAAAAGCACTGATTCCTTTTATAACGGCCGGCTTTCCCGAACCTGACATGACTGTCCCGATTATGCATAGTCTGGTCAATAGCGGTGCTGATTTAATTGAAGTGGGTATGCCGTTTTCTGATCCCATGGCCGATGGTCCGGTGATTCAGAAAGCCTCTGAACAGGCTATTGAGCAAGGTACCAATTTAAAGCAGACACTGGCCATGGTGGCAAAATTTCGTCAGCATAACCAATCAACACCCATTGTTTTAATGGGTTATCTAAATCCGGTTGAGTCTATGGGTTATGCAAACTTTGTGGCACAAGCTGCTCAGGCAGGTGTTAATGGTGTACTATTGGTTGACAGTCCGCCGGAAGAATCGGCAGAGATTCAAAAACATCTGCAGTCGCATGGTTTGCAACAGATTTTTCTGGTCGCACCCACCACTTCAGAGGTACGACAAGCCCTGATCTGCAGCAAAGCAGAGGGCTTTATTTACTACGTCGCCCTGAAGGGTGTCACCGGTGCGGCTGATCTTGATACAACAGTCGTGAATGAAGCGGTAAAGGCTTTAAAAACACGCACCAACCTACCCGTGGCGGTGGGTTTTGGTGTGAAAGATGCCGCTTCGGCAGTGGCGGTGGCTGAACAGGCTGATGCGGTGGTCATAGGCAGTGCTTTGATTCAGGTGTTGGCTGATTGTAAAACTGCAGAACAGGCACAACAAAAAACCGCTGATTTTATACAGCCTATTCGTTCCGCTTTAGATTCGTTATAATGTTAAATACACAATCAAACAACAGGAGTTAACCTGAGATGAGTTGGTTTCAAAGAATCATGTCTTCGCGTATTCGCACCGAGGGCGGCAACAAAAAAAAGAATATTCCCGAAGGTCTGTGGGGTAAGTGTAGCCAATGTCAAGCCGTACTCTATCAACCTGAAAATGAGAAACAAGGTAAAGTCTGTCCCAAATGCGGTCATCATGAGCGGCTCACCGGTCGAGAACGGTTGAAGTATTTTTTGGATAACGATAACTGGCTGGAAATTGGCGCCAATGTTAAACCCGAAGATCCGTTAAAATTCAGAGACACGAAAAAATACAAAGACCGTCTGGTTGCTACGCAGAAAAAAACCGGGGAAAACGATGCGTTGGTGGCTGTGCAAGGTCAACTAAACGGCCGTGATGTGGTGGTGGCGGCCTTTGATTTTGAGTTTATGGGTGGCTCCATGGGTTCAGTGGTGGGGGAAAAGTTTGTGCGTGCTGTTCACCATGCCTTAGAGCATCGTTTAGCGATGATTAATTTTTCCTCTTCCGGCGGGGCGCGGATGCAGGAGTCATTGTTTTCTCTGTTACAAATGTCTAAAACAGCCGCGGCTTTAAAGAAAATGAAAAATGCCGGTCTACCGTATATTTCGGTATTAACCAACCCCACCACAGGTGGTGTTTCGGCCTCTTTGGCGATGCTCGGCGATGTTAATATCGCAGAGCCCAATGCCTTAATCTGCTTTGCCGGACCGCGGGTGATTGAGCAAACGGTTCGAGAAACCTTACCCGAAGGCTTTCAGCGCAGCGAGTTTCTATTGGAGCATGGCGCCCTGGATTTAATTGTGCCACGTCATAAAATGGGTGATAAAATCAGTCAGATATTAAATCTGCTATTACCACAAGAAACCACCGAAGAAGCCATCGAACCGGATGAAGTCTTAATCGCAGAAGATCGTGAAGACACTTGATCAGTGGTTAGCTTCGTTTAACGAACATAAAATTGATTTGGGCTTAGATCGTGTTAAGGCGGTCCTGGCCCGTCCCCCTTTTGCAAATCTTAAGGCACGAATTGTCACCGTCGGCGGCACCAATGGTAAAGGCTCTACGGTGACCGCCGTGGCCAGCCTGCTGCAGGCGGCCGGTCAACGGGTCGGCGTCTTTACCTCTCCGCATATTTTTCGTTATAACGAACGCATCCAGGTTAACGGCTATAACCCGTCTGATGACACCATCGCGGCTGCTTTCAGCGCCATAGATGCCATTCGTGATGACATACCGTTAAGTTATTTTGAGTATTCACTGCTTGCCGCATTATTTATTTTTCAGCAACAACAGGTGGATTTCATGGTGTTAGAAGTGGGCCTGGGAGGACGTTTGGATGCCGTTAATGCCCTGGATTCTGATGTCAGCATCATTACCACCGTGGACATTGATCACAGCCATTGGCTGGGTCATGATATCGAAACGATTGCTGCTGAAAAGGCCGCCATCATGCGCTCAGGCCGTGTCATGGTTTATGGTGATGTGTCATGCCCAAAAGCGATTAGTCTGCGTGCCCGGGAACAGCAGGTCAGGTTAGTGCGTTGGCAACATCATTTTTCAGTTGACACAGGCGAAAACGTCTTTAGTTATGTCGGTGAGAGGCATTCGTTTACAGATTTACCGCGACCGCTATTGCCCGGTGAGTTTCAATTACGTAATTTTGCCACAGCGCTGACAGCGGTGCTCAATGTCATGCCGACAATTCGACAAGAGATGGTGATTAAGGCACTCAAACAATGGCGCATCCCCGGCCGTATTCAGCGTATTCAGGATAATCCTGAGGTCATCGTTGATGTCGCCCATAATCGCCAATCGGTGCAATCGCTTTGTGAATTTGTGCTAAATAATCCGGCTCAGGGTGTCACCCGTGCCGTTTTTTCCGTGCTACAAGATAAACAAGCTGAGACCTGGTTGCCACTAATCAGCCCCTGCATTGATCATTGGTTTATTTTTGCCCTGTCGGATCGACGTGCCACAGACATCAACACACTGAAACAGCAATTGGCCGATGCCGATGCCATGCTGTCTGTTTGTACGCAAGGACGACAAGCCTACCAACACGCCTTATCGCTCAGCCAGTCTCAGGATCGTGTTCTGGTTTTCGGTTCTTTTCATGTGCTTGATGAGGTTTTTCAAAACAACCCCGCAGCTATCACTGAACTTAATATTCAGCCTTAGTTATCGGACTTGTCCTTTTTATCTGCGTCTTGTTTATTTGCTTGATTTGAATCTGTTGGGTCTGATTCAGACTGATCTAAATCGGAGGCATGGGGTCTTTGCCGGTCTTCACCGTCTTGCGGGTTTTTTTCTGTGGCGCTGTTGTCTGATTTTTTCGGCGTGTTATCACAGTGTTTTTCACTGTCCGATGGCGTACCCACCTGAACCGGTTCAATAACATGCAAATCCCGTTGTGGGAAAGGAATGGTAATACCGGCTTCCCGAAAGGCCCGGTCAACTGCAAAATTAAGGTCACTTTCGACCTGATAAATGTTTTTGATATTGTAAATCATCACCCGCAGTTCAAAATTCAGGCTGCTGTCACCAAATGATCTGAAATGAACCTGGGGTTTGTAACCTGTGCGGTTTACCACCTGGTTGTGATTTTTGGCGACTTTCAATAAAGCCTCTTTCACTTGATCCGTGTCTGAACCATAAGCAACACCGACTTTAATGATAATACGGCCAATCGAGTTACTGAGGTTCCAGTTGGTGACATGATGTGACAACAGTTCAGAGTTGGGCACCAGCACTTCAGAGTTATCAAAAGTTTTGATGTTGGTGGCGCGCATTTTAATCTTTTGAATAAAGCCGACCGTGTCACCCACTTCCACCCAGTCACCGGGTTTTACCGGTCGTT
>CAZWVE010000081.1:2846-6849 GCA_964636925.1 uncultured Marinicella sp. | reverse complement strand
TAATTAAACAACTGGATAAGGGATCTTTAAAACTAAATTGAACCTCATCATGTTCAATGACATTAATGGCATCCAACAAATAACTCACATTAAAAGCCGTTTCCATGTCCGCTATACTTGTTTTTACAGGAATAGAATCTTCGGCTTGTTCCTGGTCGGGATTATGACCCAATATTTGCAGATGATCCGGGCTAATTTTAAATTTAACACCTTTATATTGTTCATTGGATAAAATGGCGACACGACGCAGTGCTTTTTCAAGCGTCATTTTATCGGCAATAAAATCATTATCCATATCCAGAGGAATGACAGATTGATAATCAGGGAACTTGCCATCGATAAGTTTTGAGGTCATACGGGTCCCTTCAACTTCAACGCTGACATGGTTTTTTCCAATATGAATGGCAATATCATGATCAACGTCTTTAATCATTTTATTAAGTTCCATGACCCCTTTACGTGGTATAAGTATCTGTTTATTGATGCCGGCATCATTAATGTAATCTGTTTCAGATAAAGCCAGGCGATGACCATCAGCAGAAACACAGCGAATTTTATCACTCAGAATTTCAAACAATAAGCCATTTAAAAAATAACGGACATCATGGCTGGCCATACAAAATAAAGTCTGTTTCAGCATACGCGCCAATTCCTGACTATCGATATGGATGGTTTCAAACGTTTCGACATCCTCAAGCAAAGGAAACTCATTGGCAGGCAGGGTACTTAAACTAAAGCGACTGTCACCGGATGTAATGACACAATGATGATCCTCATCAAAGCGAAAAGCCATCATTGAGCCATCCGGCAAGGATTTGCATATTTCCAGCAGTTTTTGAGCCGGTAGTGTCAGTTCACCTGTAAATTCGGCATCAACCGGCGTCACGCTGTTCATTTCAACTTCTAAATCACTTGTGGTTAAACGAAGTTCATCATCTTTCAAAGAACACAAGACATGACTGAGAATAGGTAATGTGCCCTTTTTTTCAACCACGCCACAAATTTGATTGAGCGGTGCCAACAGCTGTTCTCTTTGTATTTTAAATAACATAGTATTATATATATAAATAGTTATTATTATAGCGAATAACTTAGTGATTAAACCTTATAAGTTATTGTTTTTCCAGGATAAATTTTTTTTATCCGGTGTTTATAACCTGTGGATAACCTGTGACTAAAAATACCAAAATAAGTTATCTTCAGCTTATCCACAGCTTATTAACAACTTATTCAACGAGTTTATTCACAATCTTTTGTCGGTCTTCAGACAGCTCTGATTCCTGTTTTAATAAATCTTCAATTTTACGGTAAGCATGCAATACGGTGGTGTGATCGCGACCACCAAACAGCTCCCCGATTTCCGGATAACTTTTATCGGTTAATTCTTTACTTAAAAACATGGCCATTTGTCTGGGTCTGACAATGGAGCGTTTTCTACTTTTTCCTAAAAGCTCTGATAACTTGACATTGTAATACTGTGCTGTTGATTTTTGTATATTTTCAACAGACACCATTTGATGGTTGACTTTAAACAGTTCTTTTAAGATTTGTTTGGTGTATTGTAAATCAATTTTTTTGCGGGTGAAATGCGCATTTGCCTTTAAGGTACTTAAAGCACCCTCTAACTCACGAATATTAGAATTTAATTGTTTAGCAATAAAATGAGCGACATCATCACAAATATCAACCTGAATAAGCGCCGCTTTTTCTTTTAAAATGGCCACCCGGGTTTCATAATCCGGTGGATCAATGGGTACAGAAATACCCCAGCCCAATCGTGATTTCAATCGTGATTCGAGGCCGTTAACTTCTTTTGGATATCGATCACAGGTGATGATAACCCTTTTTTGTCCTTCTAATAAATAATTAAAGGTGTGAAAAAACTCTTCCTGGGAACGTTCTTTCCGGGCAAAAAATTGGATGTCATCAATTAATAAAGCGGTCACCGAGCGATACTTCTGTTTAAAAGCATCCATGGATTTTTGTTGAATGGCCTTAACCATTTGATTGACATAAATTTCAGAGTGCAAATAACAGACCACTTCTTTTGGGTTGTTTTTTTTAATTTCATTGCCAATGGCATGCAGTAAGTGGGTTTTACCTAAGCCGGTGCTGCCATAAATTAATAAGGGATTATTTTCTTCCACACGGGTGGCCGTGGCGGTTTGTAAAGAAGCCGCTAATGCGATGGTATTGGAACGTCCCTCAATAAAATTAGCAAAGGTGAAACGCGGATCTAAATGATCATTTATTTTAATCCGTGATGGTTTGTTTTTTTTTGGCGACGAGGTTTGTGGTTGAGAGTTTATTTGCTTGAGTTTTAACTGAACATCCATGTCCTCGCCGGAAATCTCTTTTAAAACAGCTTTAATATAAGTGAGAAAATGATTGCGAATCTTGTTCAGAATAATATCATTAGATGCCTCTAAGGTAATGGAGTCATGCATTAATTGAACGTCCAGCGGCCTAATCCACAACGTAACTTGATCCTTCGGTAACACTGTTTCTAAGCGCTTAAGACAATTTTCCCACATGGTTTATTCGATAATCAGAAAAGAACAAAAATACAGACAGCCAAGTATAGCAAGATTGACCTGGAATTGATATTCCAATCAACGTTCGATTGTTTAGCTTCAAGGCATTAAATAAAGCTTTAAATGCCTTGAAAATAAAACCAAAAAGATTTAAACTTGCCGACCTTTTTAGCCGCTGCATAAATTGACTTATCGCATCGGTACTGCATTGTCAGATTCAAGACGTACGCAAACACGAATTATTTAGGTGACCCAAAATGAAAAGAACATACCAACCAAGTAACACAAAACGTGCCAGAACCCATGGTTTTCGCGCTCGCATGAAAACCCGTGGTGGCCGTGCTGTGATTAATGCACGACGTGCCAAAGGCAGAAAAAGGCTGGCTGCTTAAAATTTCAGGCCCACTGACTAAAGTCAGGTGTAAAGGCTTGAATTGAAAGGGTGTGCCTTGCAACGTTTAACCAAACACCAGCGAATCAGAACCCGACCGGAATATGGTCGGGTTTTTAATCAATCCAAAAAAATTCACTCCCCTCATTTCACATTATTGGTTCATTGGACCATGCAAGATCAGCCGGCGAGATTGGGTTTGATTATCAGTAAAAAAGCAGCCCCAAAAGCTGTGGATAGAAACCGAATTAAACGACTCGTGAGAGAATCATTTCGATGCCAAAAATCACTTAAATCAGCCGATTATGTGATTATGGCAAAACCTTCGGTACAACAATTAACCAACCAACAAGTGTTGGCAGCATTACAACACGTATGGCAGCGGATTTAAGAGAATGAATAATCAAAAAAATATTTACCTCATTATCATGATGTTTTTGGGTTTTTTGTTATATGTGCAATGGCAAAAAGATTATCCCGCAAACCCACAGGCGACTGAGCAGCAGGCAAGCCCGAATACCGTGCAAACCGACACCCCTGGCATTGACAATGATAGCGTCCTGTCAAATGAAAACCTCGACATACCGCAACCAACACTCTCTGCCGGCAACCAACAAACTCCGGACATTCAGAGTACCCCGTCCGAGATGACGGATATCATCAGTACCGTTGATACACCATTACTGACGTTGCAATTTTCAGCCCAGGGCGGTGCTTTGGTTTTTGCTGAATTAAAACGCTATCCACTGAAAAAGAACGAATCGCAAAATGTTATTTTGATGGATTATCGCGATCAGCCGTATCGTGCTGAATCGGGGCTGGTGGGCGAACAACTCAATTTCACCCATAAAGATATTTTCTATACCGAACAAGGTGATTTGACGGTTCGCGATCAACCCCAAAAGCTGGTGCTTATCAGTCAAAAACAAGGTGCAACCCTGACCAAAACATATCATATAGACCCGCAAAGTTATGAAATTAAAGTGACGCAACAGGTTGATAATCAAAGTGGACAAACCATTCAATTAAGCGATTATCAACAAATCAAGCGTAACAATCCCTGGCAGGACAGCTCGCC
>CAZWVE010000081.1:0-2836 GCA_964636925.1 uncultured Marinicella sp. | reverse complement strand
TACCGATGCCGGACGCTATTCATTTAAAGGTGTGGGTTATTTTGATATTGAAAACGGTTATGAAACCCTTGATTTTGATGATCTCCAGGATGAAAAAATCAACAAAACCATGGGCCCGGGTGCCTGGATTGCCATGGTACAGCATTACTTTTTCACCGGTATCGTACCTGAAGCGGAACACGTTACGATTCAAACCCAATACACCCCAAGCAGTCGCTACCCATATCTTATTCGCTATATTGCTCCGGCGAAAACCATCGAACAGGGTAGTCAAATGGCGTTTAATGCCACCTGGTTTGTGGGTCCGAAATTACAAGATGAATTACCACAGGTGGCCAGAGGCCTTGATTTAACCGTTGATTACGGTGTTTTTACGGCAATTTCAAAGCCGTTATTCTGGTTACTGGAAAAGATTCATGGTTTTGTCGGAAACTGGGGATGGGCGATCGTGCTGTTGACCATTTTAATTAAACTGGTGTTTTTTAAACTGTCTGAAGCTCAATATAAATCGATGGCACGGATGCGTAAACTACAGCCCCGCATTCAAACCCTGAAAGAACGCTATAAGGATGATAAACCAAAATTTAATCAGGAAATGATGGCCCTCTATCAGAAGGAAAAGGTTAACCCTTTGGGCGGTTGTTTGCCGATTTTGATTCAAATACCGGTCTTTATTGCCCTGTATTGGGTCTTATTGGAGTCTGTGGAGCTACGCCAGGCGCCGTTTATATTATGGATTCAGGATTTATCGAGCCCTGATCCCTACTTTATCTTACCGGCGATTAATGCCATTGCCATGGTCATGACCCAACGCTTGTCTCCGACTCCAGGTATGGATCCGATGCAACAAAAAATCATGAAATTCATGCCAATCGCTTTTTCCATTATGTTTGCCTTTTTCCAGGCCGGCTTAGTCTTATATTGGGCGCTTAATTCGGTGTTATCTTTGGGTCAACAGTGGGTCATTACCCGCCGCATTGATGCCCAGGATGGTGGTCAGCCAAAAGCCGCTAAACAGGTTGAAAAAAAGAACGATAAATAACAATGATTTCACATAACGACACCATCGCGGCCATTGCCACAGCGCCGGGAACCGGTGGTGTCGGTATCATTCGGATTTCCGGTGACAAGGCCATTGCCATCGCCCGGCAATTGTCATCAGAACGGCATTATCAGCCGCGGTTTGCCCACTTTAGACATTTTTATAATGCTGATAAACAATTAATCGACACCGGATTATTGTTGTATTTCCCCGCACCGGCCTCGTTTACCGGTGAGGATGTGGTGGAAGTTCAGGCCCATGGCGGTCATGTGGTATTAAATATGCTGTTAAGCGAAATTATTCGCCTGGGCGCCCGTATGGCTAGGCCCGGTGAATTTTCAGAACGGGCGTTTTTAAACAATAAAATGGATTTGGTGCAAGCCGAAGCCATCGCTGATCTTATCGCCGGCGGTTCAGAACAAGCCGTGCTGGCCTCACAACGATCGTTACAAGGTGAATTCTCTGCCGAGATTAACAAACTCTTAAAATCGCTGATAGAAACCCGTGTTTGGATTGAATCCGCCATTGATTTTCCTGAAGAGGAAATCGATTTTCTGGCAGATCGTGAGCTTCGCAGGCAATTAAGCATGTTAAATCAGTCATTAATTGCCGTACTTAAAAAAACCCAATCAGGTGTATTACTGAATCAAGGTATCAGTATTGCCATTATCGGTGCCCCCAATGTCGGCAAGTCTTCTTTACTCAATGCCCTCACTGAAGAACAAACGGCTATCATCTCAGACATTGCCGGCACCACACGAGAAGTGATTAAAGCCGATAGTATCATCCATGGCATTCCGGTTAAATTAGTCGATACCGCCGGTATTCGTGAAAGTGATGATCCCATTGAACAACAGGGCATCGAACGTGCCCGGGCCATTCAGGCCAGTTGTGATGTTATTTTATTGGTGTATGATGGCAGTCGGGTGATTGAACAACTTCCAAAAGCGAAAGCCAATGAATTGGTGGTATTAAATAAAATAGATTGTTTACATGCGGACAATCAAACACGGCAAGTGGATGTCCGTCTCTCAGCGAAAACCGGTGCCGGTCTTGATCAATTAAAACAACGCATCGTTGCCATGGTCACAGGTGGCGATCTGGCTGAAGATACTTTCACCGCCCGAAAACGGCATATTGAACAATTAAAATTAACACAACATCACGTGCATCTGGCCGAACAGCATTTATCTGATAACATTGGTGAATTGGCGGCGGAAGAACTGCGTCTGGCACAACAAGCGCTCAATGCCATTACCGGTGAGTTCACCTCCGATGATTTACTGGGTGAAATTTTTTCCAGCTTTTGTATCGGTAAGTAAGCCGTTTAATGACACAACGCTTTCTTTTTTCTTCCTTATTGTTGTGTCATGATAGCGTGGTATGTCAATTCTATTGATATACTCCGGATAACAAAATGGCGATTAAATCAATCAAGACAAAAACCTTCTTGCTGTTATTGGGCATGACCTTGAGTATGGCTCTGCTGCTGGTACTGGCTGTTTCACTGAGTTTTGATCGCGGTTTTAGTCGCTATAAACAATCTCTTTATGACGATATCAATCAAAACATGGTCAAGCAATTGGCCGATTATTATCAAAAAAATGGTCATTGGCAGGCATTCAAAAACGACCGCGGTTTGTGGCAAGAATTGTTGATCAACAGTCTCATTGAACAGACAGAACAATCGGATAATAATCATCGTCATGAGCGCCGTTGGAAGATGTTTAAATACCACGCGCTACTGGCCGCTGATAAAACCCTTATCACAGGTCGTCGGGTACCTCATCATCA
>CAZWVE010000080.1:0-6851 GCA_964636925.1 uncultured Marinicella sp. | reverse complement strand
CAAATAGGAAAACAGATGGTGTGGTCCGCACTTGTTTTCGGGTAGGTCGCTTGAGAACGGCAGTAATGCCGTCTCCAGATGAATGATTGCCACGAGGAATCGTACAGAACCCGGCTTATAGACCAACTCACTTTTTGTTTAACCGCTCAAACTCGACACGATGAAGGAAACTGCCGCACAATCAAGTGATGATTTCTGGTTAGATGAAAACCATTGTTCTTTGGGGCACAAAACCAAAACCCTTCAACTCTTACAAGAACTAAAAGCCGATGATGATATCAAAACGATATTCCAGTGCTTTCATGCCATCAGAAATGATCCCGACAGCCATGACCGGGTAGTGGCAGACCTGTCAAAAAATCAACGTCACACCTTACATGATTTATTAAAAATCCATCAGGCCGACTGGTTAATTAATCCCAGATCTAATAATGCCGAAGGCTTACGGCGTTTACTGTTTGCGATGCTAAATGACGTGCGATTGGTGCTGATATTACTGGCAGAACAACTGGTTTTAATGCGTGCGGCCTTGAATTTTTCGACCCGGCTTCAAAAACAACTGGCCACTTCCACCATGACCTATCATGCCGCCCTGGCGAATCGTTTAGGTGTCTGGCAAATTAAATGGGAACTGGAGGATTTGTCGTTTCGTTTTCTGGACACCAAAACCTACCGTATGATTGCTAAAAAGCTGGCGGAAAAGCGTGATGATCGGGAGCAATTTATCAGCCGCTGTTCAGCGGAGTTGCAACAAGCACTTAAAGACAATAACATCAATGCCGATATTGCCGGTCGTCCCAAACATATTTACAGCATTTATAAAAAAATGCAGCAAAAAAACCTGCAATTTGAAGGACTTTATGACATCCGCGCCATACGTGTGCTGGTGGATACCGTGGCCGATTGCTACGCGGCTTTGGGCCTGGTGCATGCCAAATGGCCCCATGTGCCGAAAGAGTTCGATGATTACATTGCCCAACCCAAAGGCAATATGTACCAATCGTTACACACGGTGGTGATGGTGGCTGGGAAAACCCTGGAAGTGCAAATTCGCACGCACCAAATGCATGAACATGCCGAACTTGGGGTGGCCGCCCATTGGCGCTACAAAGACGGCAGCAAGGAAGACAGCGGCTACGACAAAAAAGTGAACTGGATGCGGGAGCTGCTGAATGAAAATGCCCATAGTGACGATTTGCTGGACGCTTTTCAATCGGACACCCAGGAAGAACGGGTCTATGTCTTTACCCCGAACGGTGATGTCATTGATTTACCGCAGGGCTCAACTGCGGTGGATTTTGCCTATCAGGTTCACACCGAAGTGGGTCATCGTTGTCAGGGCGCTAAAGTCAATGGTGCCATAGTACCCTTGACCCGGCCCTTAAAAACCGGTGAACAAGTTGAGATTATGACCGCCAAGGAACCCAAGCCATCAAAAGACTGGCTCTATGAGCAGTCAGGTTATCTGCAAAGTGCCCGGGCACGCGCTAAAGTCAGACAATGGTTTCGTGACAATGATTTCGATAAAAATCTCATCATTGGCAAAGACATGCTGGAAAGTGAGCTCAATAAATACGCCCTGCAACACGCCGATATCAACAAATTACTCAGTTCGTTTAATTTGCAAAGTTTAGACAAACTCTATGCCATGATTGCCACCGGCGACATCACCGTATCTCAAGTGTTAAGGCGTGCCGACCAGCAGCTAAACCCGAAGAAAAAACCAGCCAAAGTTGTCAGTAAAACCCTGTCTAAAAAAGCCAGCCCCAATGATTTGGTGGTCGAAGGTGTGGCGGATTTAAAAACCTCTTTTGCCAGTTGTTGCAAACCCATGCCGGGGGATGCCATCGGCGGTTTTATTACCCGTACCCGCGGCATCAGCGTACATCGTCGCGGTTGTGACAATTATATTCACATGATTTCAGAAGAGCCCAATCGCCTCATTAATGTCCGCTGGCGCGACAGCTTATCTGATCATACCACCAGCGTTTTGCGCATTACTGTGGACGTCCGTAAGAACGTGATTAAAGACATCAGTCATTTATTGGCACAATTAGACAGTGATATTATGGCTCTGAATACCGAAACAGCCCCAGAGGATGATGCCGTGCATATTGAAATAGCCATTCAAACCAAAGATTTTGATCATTTAGATCGGGTTATGAAACGCTTATCCAGCTTGCAAGCAGTCAAAGATATTCGTCGTCAGTCTTAATCCAAATATTAACCTTTGCCTATAAAAAAACCGGCCACGTGGGCCGGTTTTAATGCCTTGTCCGTCAGATTATTCGGCGGCTTCCTGTAAAGCCAGGGCTTCAGCGACGTTAATAATGTCTTCACGGGTTTTCATTTGTTGACCATTGGGGGTGTATTTACCATTGATAACCAGGGTCGGTGTCGATGTGACATTCATGGCTTGCATCATTTGCATGCCTTTACGAATTTGACCGTCAATCATAAATGACTTGGCAGTGGATAAAAATTTATCACGGTCTACACTGAATGAGGCGGTTACCCAATCAGCCACTTCTTCGATATTGCGAAATCGTTTTTTGTGCTGATGAATGGCGGCAAAAAATGGGCCATGAGCCTGATCCAGCATATCCATGGCTTCAAACGTGTAGTAGGCTTGCGCGTACGGTTTCCACTGCGGGTAAAACACCACCGGCACCCGTTGCACGCGAATACCTTCGGGTAAATCATCTTCCAGTTTTTTCACATAGGGTTGAAAGGTGTTGCAATGGGGGCACATATAGCTGAAAAATTCATAAATCACGACATCGTCTGAACCGGTGTCCCAGGCAGGTGTGATAACATTGTAATGAATTCCGGCCTGGTAATCTGTGGTCGGGCTTGATGCTGACTCTTGACCGTTATCATGACTGTGGTCATGGCCATCGGTTAATTTATCAGAAACCTGCTCAACAACTTCTTCGGCTTGTTGTTTAGCATTATCACTTTGTTCAGCCACGGCTTCATCGACTTCCTTGTTAATTTTTTCTTGGACGTCTTGTTTCACCGCCTGGGTGGTTTCTGTGGCTTGTTCTTTAACGGCTGTTTCAGATTCATTGGCTTGTGAACAACCCCAAATTAATGTAACCGCCAGTAAAAGTATCAGTTTTTTCATAGTTTTTCCTCGATTATTAGCCCCATTATGGACTCAATGAAGCATATAAAGTTCAGTTAATTTGCCGCTTGTAAGCCCTGCATATAACTGGATACGGCTTCAATTTCTTCTTCGGTCATGTATTTGGCAATATCGGCCATAATTTTACCGTTGACATCATCTTTACCCGGCACCGTTCGGCCCTGTTTAAATAATTTTAATTCATTGACCAGATACGGTGCATGTTGATTGGCCACCACAGGATAACCGCTTAAGGGATTGCCCTGTCCGGTGGGCCCGTGACAGGCTAAACAAGCGGGAATATCACGGTCTTTTAAACCACCTTGATAAATGGCCTCACCCAGTTCAATTTTGGCCGGATCAGCGGCCAGCAATTTCGCTTTTTGTTGACCAAAATAAGCAGCTAAATCAGCCATATCCTGTTCCGATAAGCCCATAGTCATGGGCATCATAACCGCACTGGGTCGATCACCGCTTTTAAACAATTTTAATTGTCGCTCTGTGTACTGTGGATGCTGACCGGCGATAGTCGGCCAAATCGGATTAACACTGTTACCATCAGTACCATGACAAGCCACACAAGTGGCTGATAAGGCCTGGCCTTTTTCCACGTCACCTTGTTGTGCCGTTACCTGGCTTGTGAATACGGCCAATACCACTAAAACAATCTGTTTCATAATAACCCCTTAATGGTTTATTGATTTACAAAGTGCGATATTATAACGCAATCTAAGCAGGCAAACATATCAAATTTGAACGGACTCCATTAAAATACCTTGTCTTAAAACGACCATCCATATGACGTTGGTCGATTGCTAATGCAATCTCAGCTTGAGTAATACATCTATGAGCCAATTATTTAATCAAAGCCAATATTTAGTCAGTGCCTATCGCTACGACCAATTACCCGAAGATGTGGGCCAGGAAATTGCTTTCGTCGGTCGCTCCAACGCCGGTAAGAGTACCACCATTAATGCCCTGACAAACCACAAAGGACTGGCCAAAGTCAGTAAGACCCCGGGGCGTACCCAGTTGTTTAATTGTTTTGAGTTCGCACCCGGTCGGCGACTGATAGATTTACCCGGCTATGGTTATGCCAAAGTGCCTGAAAAAATGCGCAAACACTGGCAAAAAGAAATTGATTATTATCTTATGAATCGCAACAGTCTGATTGGTGTTGTTGTTATTATGGATATTCGGCATCCGATGAAAGACTTTGATAAACAAATGATTCATTGGGCCCATCAGTCCGGTCTTTACAGCCATGTATTGCTGAATAAAGCCGATAAACTCAGTCGTTCTCAAATGGCCAAAGCCATACAAGCCACTGAAAAGACCATTGCCACAATCAGTGAAACAACCACTTGTCAGGCGTTTTCAGCACTGCGCCGAGAAGGTGCCGACATTCTCTCGGCCACTATTAGCCCCTGGTTTGAGTCGAATGATGGATAAACACTGTCTTTTCGGTCTTATTAGTTTAGAGTGTCAAAACGCATTACGCCCGACCTTGGATAAAACCCGGGCAACTGCCCTGGGCGATCAAATAGCTTCTGAGCTGGGTAAAGTCTTGCGTTTAGGTCCGCAAACCTCGTTGGTGGTGGCTGCCGCATGCTACCCAACTGAAGCCATATTAACGCCTGACTTTGTGGTTCATAATAATCTCATTAAATACGCCTCAGTGGTGTTTCAAGGCGAACAGCAACAACACCGGGTACTGGCCATTGGCGCGCATCAAGGCACCATGCCCGATGGTTTGCAACCGCCAACCGCATCGGCACCGTTAATGCATATACCTTTTGTCCTTATCACCAACGAAGATGCGGTACAGCGTCGCTTTGAGGATACCTTACTGGATAAAGGCATGGTGTCACCGCCCACTTATCAGCTGTTGAGTGATTTTTTCCAGGGTGATATTGTGCATGCCAACTATATGAGCCATTTGGATCTTATCGCCATGATGCACAACCATTATGATCAGGTGGGTATGCACCATTTATGGCAAGTGATTGAAAAAGCTTTACTGGCCCATGAAGCAAAACTTGACTTACAACAAAATCAACAGGCATTCTATTTGCGTGGTCAATCTGTTTTCATGCCTTTTTACCCGCGTCCGGTCTTTTTGCAAAGTCATCCAGATAAGTCAGAGCTGGATTATATTCATTGGCTCATGGCGCAACGCTTAGCCGCTGAGGTCTTCCAAAGTCACGGACTACACAGTCTATTTTTTCTCTGTGACGAACCGCAACATACACCTGACGAAGAGATATTTCAGACCCGGCGCATCAATGCATCGTTTTATCACCATCAGCAAGCCATTGATAAGTCGCCGACACAGCACGAACTGGTGGATTATATACACCCAAATGCAGGTTACGTCTGGACAGTTCTGACGCAAACCAACGGCATACAGCACTGGTTTTACCCGCTCGATCAAACCGGCCAGTCAGCCATTGATCACTTCCTCGAAAACCAAATGACGGCTATCTACAGTGCCGCCACGAAACACAAACAACGTCTGGACGGACGGACCCAGGAGTCATCAGGATGTCATTAGACCCCCACAGTATTATTAAAAACCTCAATGAAACCCAAGCCCAGGCAGTCACCACAGACGCACAACATGCCTTGGTACTGGCCGGTGCCGGCAGTGGCAAAACCCGGGTTTTGGTTCACCGCATTGCCTGGTTAATAACTGCTGAATTTGTATCACCATATAGTATTTTGGCAGTCACCTTTACCAATAAAGCCGCTGCTGAAATGCGAAACCGGGTCAGCCATATGCTGAATCGCGAAGTCAGAGATTTATGGATTGGTACCTTTCACAGTATTGCTTTGCGTTTACTCCAAATTAACCATGAGGCCGCCGGTTTACCACGTAATTTTCAAATCCTGGACAGTGACGACCAATACCGATTGATTCGTCGCTGCTTGAGCGAATTGGAACTGGATGAAAAACAATGGCCACCCCGAACCGTGCAAGCCTTCATTAATGATCAAAAAAATGAAGGCCTGCGACCCGATGAAATTGACGATATGGGTGATTATAACGTCGAAGTCTTTTTAAGAGTGTATGGCCATTACGATGACCATTGTCGCCGTGCCGGTTTGGTGGATTTTTCTGAAATGCTGATTCGTGCCCATGAGCTGTTATTGGATAATGATGATTTACGGACAAAATACCAACAACGGTTTTCACACGTTCTGGTGGATGAGTTTCAAGACACCAACACCATTCAGTCAGCTTTTATCCAAGTCTTGGTGGGTGCTAAAAACAGTGTCATGGTGGTGGGCGATGACGACCAGTCTATTTACGCCTGGCGGGGCGCTCGGGTGGATCACATTCTGGATTTTCAGACCCTGTACCCGAAAGCCGAACAGTACACACTGGAACAAAATTACCGTTCCACGCAAACCATTCTCGACGCCGCCAATGCCGTGATTGCCAACAATCAAAAGCGTTTGGGTAAAAATTTATGGTCGGCCCAATCTGCCGGTGAAAAAATTCAGGTTTATGGCGCCCATTCTGACTACGATGAAGCTTATTTTGTGGCCGAACAAATTGAACGTATGCTGGCCAACACCACCAAAGCCAATGAAATAGCTATTTTGTACCGCTCCAATGCCCAATCACGGCTGTTGGAAGAAAATCTTTTAAAACGTGCCATTCCCTACCAAATATACGGCGGCCTGCGTTTCTTTGAACGTATGGAAATTAAAGATGTAC
>CAZWVE010000079.1:0-6862 GCA_964636925.1 uncultured Marinicella sp. | reverse complement strand
CAGGTGCCGGTACTTTCGTCAATTGCCAAAACGCCCCGTCCTGAAGCCACCATAGCAGCAGCTGTTTCAATCATGTCATCTATTCTGTCAGTCATAGTCTTCTCAATTATTAAAAATTATGGGCTGAGGTTCTCACCGATCAGCCACTTGTTCAAGTTGAGTTACAGCGGCTAAAGGTTGACCTTGTAACACCTCTAAAAAGGCACCGCCCCCGGTGGATATGTAGGATATCTTATCTTCAATGCCAAATTTTGAAATCGCCGCCAGGGTATCGCCACCCCCGGCCATCGAAAAACTGCCGCTTTCGGCAATACCCTCTGCCAGTAATTGGGTGCCGCGAGAAAACTGCGGGAACTCAAAAACACCCACCGGCCCGTTCCACACCACAGTCCTGGCTTGTTTAGCCATATAGGCATACAAGGCGGCTGTTTTCGGGCCTATATCTAAAATCATGTCCTCATCAGCCACTTCATCGACTTCTTTTACTTCAGCCAGGGCATCGGCGCTAAATTCCGTGGCCACCACCACATCTTCCGGGATGGGTATTTCGTTACCGGCTTGTTTGGCTTTTTCAATTAAGGCGCTGGCATCCGCCACTAAGTCTGGTTCATACAGGGATTGACCGATTCGAAAGCCCGCGGCTTTGATAAAAGTATTGGCGATGCCGCCGCCGACAATCAGTTTATCGACTTTGTCCACCAGACTGTGCAGCACTTGCAGTTTGCCGGACACTTTAGCGCCACCGATAATAGCCAACATGGGCTTGGCGGGATTTTTTAAGCCTTTTTCAAGCGCCGACAGCTCTTTTAACAGCAGCGGGCCGGCGCAGGCGATTGGGGCAAATTTGGCCACCCCGGCGGTCGAGGCATGGGCACGGTGGGCAGTACCAAAAGCATCCATAACAAAGACATCACATAAATCCGCCAATTGTTTCGCCAGATTATCATCGTTACTTTTTTCGCCGGGTTCAAAGCGTATATTTTCAAGTAAAACAACTTCACCCGGTTCGACATCAACGCCCTGGTGCCAATGCTTGACAACACGCACGTCTTTTTTGAGTAAATGGCTGAGTCGACTGGCGACCGGTGCCATTGAAAATTGGGCGTCAAACGCACCGGGCGTTGGCCGACCCAGGTGTGAAACCAAAATAACGGCTGCCTGTTGAGACAATGCCTCTTCAATGGTCGGCACCGCGGCCAACAGGCGGGTCTCATCTGTGATGCGTCCTGCATCCATGGGCACATTCAGATCCTCACGTATCAGCACACGCTTGTTAGTCAGATTGAGATCGCTCATGTGTTTCATCATTGTTGTTTCCTCATGCATCCATTAAGGCTTCAGCCACATCCAACATACGACACGAAAAACCCCATTCATTGTCATACCAGGCCAATACTTTAACCAATCGTCCGTTGGTGACTTTGGTCACGCCGGCATCAAATATCGAGGAATACGCATTATGATTATAATCCACGGACACCAAATCTTCCTCGCTGTAAGCCAAAACAGTGGATTGTGCGGCCGCTGATTTTACCACTTCATTAACTTCTTCGACAGAGGTTTCACGACTGGCGAGAAAAGTTAAATCTACAGATGAAACATTGATGGTGGGAATGCGCATGGCATAACCATCCAGACGGCCTTTAAGTTCAGGCAACACCAAACCAATGGCAGCCGCCGCACCGGTTTTGGTCGGGATTTGACTCATGGTTGCAGATCGGGCGCGACGTAAATCTTTATGATAGGTATCACTAAGCACCTGGTCATTGGTGTACGCATGGATAGATGTCATCAGGCCTGATTCAATGCCAATACTTTGATGCAAAGCCTGCGCCAGCGGTGATAAACAGTTGGTGGTGCAGGAGGCATTGGAAATCACCTGATCACTACTTTTTAAAAGCTCATGATTAACACCATAGACGACCGTGTTATCAATCTCACCGTTAGCCGGGGCTGAAATAATCACTTTCCTGGCACCGGCTTTAAGGTGTAAAGCGGCTTTGTCACGTTCTCTGAAAATGCCGGTACACTCCATCACCACATCGACATCCAGTTCTTTCCAGGGCAGTTGTGCCGGATCTTTTTCATGGCAAATCTGAATGGCGTCTCCGTTAACTGACATGACATCACCGTTGAGATCAACGGTGGCATTAAATCGCCCGTGTGCCGTGTCATGTCGGGTTAAATGTGCCATGGCTTTGGCATCACCCAAATCATTGATGGCAACCACTTTAATGTCGTGCCTATTCAGCTCATAGAGCGCCCGTAAAATACATCGGCCGATCCGACCGTAACCATTGATTGCTATTTTTATTGTCATTATGGCATTCCTTTCTAAGTAGAAGTCATATCTAATGCTAAAAGGTGATATTTCAACATAATTAGGCTTTAAAGGCTTGAAAAATTGGGTGGTTTACTCTAATTATTTGATTAAAATGAACATTAACCACAAATTTTTGTGAGGTACGATAATGTTAAACAATCCCACACTCAATAAACGATCGTGCCGGAGACTGTCCGCTGAAGAGCAGGCCATAAGAGATAGCCTGGCCCCTTTGGCACCTTTTCCCGGTGTCCTAAGGCAGCGCGACAAATCCGTGTCACGTCTAATAAAACTGAATACTGCTGAACAACGCAGTAATTAATTCAAAACTTTTAACAACCCGACCTGATAAGTAGGCCGGGTTTTTTTAAGCCAACACTTTTTGTTTAATCAACAGTCGGCAGATCATCATTGCGCAGTTTCTTAAAGTACTGCTGTAATTCTCTTTTCACAACCGGCGCCAGGAAATACAAACCGATAATATTCGGAAACGACATGGCAAAAATCATGGCATCTGAAAACAGAATAACGCCCGATAAATTCATCGACGCACCGATGACAACGAACACCAGAAACATCACATTGTAAACGGTCTCTTGCTTCTTGCCCGGGCCAAACAGAAAAGTGAACGCCCGCAATCCATAATAGGACCAGGCCAACATGGTGGAAAAAGCAAACAACACAACCGCCAGCGTTAAGACATAGGGAAACCACGAGACGTTACTGGCAAAGGCGGCAGAAGTTAATTCAATGCCTTGAATGGTGTTATCAGATGCGGCCGGAATATAACCGGTAATACCGATCACCAAAGCGGTAATGGTGCAGACAATGACGGTATCGATAAATGGCTCATATAAAGCCACTAAGCCCTCAGTGACCGGCTCGTTGGTGGTCACCGCTGAATGCGCAATGGCCGCAGATCCAATGCCCGCCTCATTGGAAAAGGCGGCGCGTTGAAAACCCACAATAAGCACCCCCACAATTCCACCAAAAGCCGCTTTGGCATCCATGGCACCATAGTATATATCACTGAATGCCTCAGGCACATGTTGATAATTCATGCCGATTATCACGAGACCCGTTAAGACATAAATAATACCCATAAAAGGCACCAGCTTCGATGTCACTTTGGCGATGCCTTTAATACCACCTATGATGGTGATGCCCACAAAAGCCGCCACAATGACACCGAATAACCAACCGTAACCGATTAAAAAGCTGTCTTCGCCGCCGGTGATACTCACCACCTGCTGAAAAGATTGGTTGGCCTGAAACATATTGCCGCCGCCAAAAGAGCCGCCAATGCACATAATGGCAAAGAAAATGGCCAAAAATTTACCGAATTTAGGAAAGCCGCGCTCACTAAAACCTTTGGTTAAATATTGCATGGGGCCGCCATGAATGGTGCCATCAGCGAGGACAGTACGGTATTTCACCCCCAAAGTACACTCCACAAATTTGGTCGACATACCCAGGAAACCGGCCACAATCATCCAAAATGTGGCGCCCGCGCCGCCTAAGCTTACTGCCACCGCCACCCCGGCAATATTTCCCAAACCCACTGTGCCTGATAAGGCTGTGGACAGTGCCTGAAAGTGTGTGACCTCGCCATCGGCATCATGGTGGTCATATTTTCCCCGGATTAAATCAAAACCATGGCGAAATGATCGCATGTTGACAAACTTAAAATAAACCGTAAAAAAGATGGCCGCAACAATCAGCCAAATCAATACCACAGGCACTTGATTGCCACCTAAAATCGTCACCTGGTAAAACACCACCCCGGCGATGGCATCCGCTATTGGCTGCACCATGTCATTGATTTTTTCATCCGCCTTCACGGCCCAGGCAGGCATGGCGGTGGTTAACAGTAAAAGAGGTAAAAGTTTTTTAAAATACATTAATTTATTCCCGTTCTTTTTTAATTGAAAGATATCACAAGCCATGAAATTGCCTTCACCGGCTCGTTTATCGATGGCTCATCATAACTGTTTTTTTTCATCGTATATAGCCGAAAGCCTATTTTTTTAAATGCAGTACCAGTTGATCACCGATTTCAAAACCGTATTGTTGTGCCAATCCGGCGTTGATTTCCAGCACATATTGTGCCGGTTTTTCACTGGGATAATTAGGACATCGACTGGTTGTGGCGCGACACGGCGGAACATCCGCCTGAATACTGACCAATGTTTTTTGCTGATTAAAGTATAAAATATCCAAAGGAATGAGTGTGTTTTTCATCCAAAAAGCGCGTGGTTGACTGTCCGGAAATATAAACAACATACCGGCATCTTCTGGCAATGATTGTTGATACATCAACCCCATGGCACGACTGCTGTCATCTTCTGCCAGGGCGACATCAAAATAGACATCATTGATAGACACCTGATGTGACGTCGTCTGACAACCTGTTAACAGGATAATCAGGCCGATAAGAATGCCGGGTTTTGTCATATTTTCGCTATTTTTTTATACACCATGCTGGAATTTATCACTTAACAAGGCTAAACTCAATAAACTGTTTAAAGTTGAGAGTATTGAGTGGATATTGCAGAATTACTGGCTTTCACAGTCAAAAATAAGGCCTCAGATTTACACTTATCAGCGGGTTTACCGCCCATGATTCGGGTTGATGGTGACGTTAGACGCATTAACTTGCCGCCGCTTGAGCACAAGGAATTGCATGACATGATTTACGACATCATGAACGACTACCAACGTAAAGAGTATGAGGAAACGTACGAAATTGACTTTTCTTTTGAGATTCCGGGGCTTGCCCGATTCAGGGTAAATGCCTTTAATCAAAACCGAGGTTGTGGCGGCGTCTTTCGAACCATTCCCACAGAAATTCTCACCTTTGAGGATCTAAATTGCCCGGCGGTCTTTAAAGATATTATTGATGTGCCGCGCGGTTTAATTCTGGTGACCGGCCCTACCGGTTCGGGTAAATCGACCACCCTGGCGGCCATGATTGACTATCTGAATAAAAAAGAACACGGCCATATCTTAACCATTGAAGACCCCATTGAGTTTGTCCACACCAGTAATAAATGTTTGATTAACCAGCGCGAAGTCCATCGCGATACCAAGAGTTTTGAAAACGCCTTACGCTCGGCTCTACGTGAAGACCCGGACATTATTCTGGTGGGTGAGCTACGTGATTTGGAAACCATACGTCTGGCCTTAACCGCGGCGGAAACAGGTCACTTGGTATTTGGTACCTTGCATACTTCCTCGGCAGCGAAAACCATTGACCGTATTATTGATGTCTTTCCGGCCGGTGAAAAACCCATGGTGCGCTCCATGCTGTCTGAATCCTTACGAGCGGTCATTGCACAAACGCTCATTAAGCGGGTTGGCGGCGGTCGTATCGCAGCCCATGAGATTATGATTGGTATTCCCGCCATTCGTAACCTTATCCGTGAAGACAAAGTGGCACAAATGTACTCATCAATACAAACCGGCCAGTCCATCGGTATGCAAACCTTAGACCAATGCCTGAAAGATTTGGTTAACCGGGGTCTGATTGCCAAAGCACAAGCGCGTTCCCGGGCCGTATCAAAAGCTGATTTTGATTAATCCCATGCCGATTACAGGAGACCAACATGGACTTTAATTCGTATCTAAAATTAATGGTGCATAAAAAAGCATCGGATTTATTTATCACCGCGGGATTAGCCCCCAGTATTAAAATCCACGGTCGGGTGATTCCCATCACCCAACAACCCTTGAATAAATCCCAGGCCAGGGACATGGTCACCGGCATTATGTCGCCCTACCAAAAAGAAGAGTTTGAGCGCACCCACGAATGTAACTTTGCCATCGGTGTCTCCAGTGTCGGCCGCTTCCGGGTCAGTGCCTTTTACCAGCGCAATGCCGTGGGCATGGTAATTCGCCGGGTGGAATCGAAAATTCCCACCTTTGAGCAACTTAAACTACCCGAAGTATTAAAAGAACTGACCCTGACTAAACGCGGCATTATCATTTTCGTCGGTGGTACCGGTACCGGTAAATCAACCTCCCTGGCAGCCATGATCGGTTACCGGAATGTCAACACCACCGGTCATATTATCACCATTGAAGATCCGATTGAGTACGTCCACGAACATCAGGGATGTGTAATAACCCAACGGGAAGTCGGCTTAGACACCGAAAGTTTTGAAGTGGCCTTAAGAAACTCACTCCGACAAGCTCCTGATGTCATTATGATTGGCGAAATACGCACCAAAGAAACCATGCAACAAGCGGTCACCTTCGCCGAAACCGGTCATTTATGTCTGGCCACCCTGCATGCCAACAATGCCAACCAGGCGCTGGACCGCATCATGCATTTCTTCCCCAAGGATGCCCGTGACCAACTGCTTATGGATTTATCCCTGAACTTACGCGCCATGGTGGCACAACAATTGATTCCGACACCGGATGGTAACGGCCGCCGTGCTGCCGTGGAAATTCTGATTAATTCGCCCCTGGCACAAGAATACATCCGTAAAGGTAAAATTGAAAAACTTAAAGACCTGATGAAAAAATCCACCAACA
>CAZWVE010000078.1:2841-6888 GCA_964636925.1 uncultured Marinicella sp. | reverse complement strand
TTATTTATCGACTGGGTCAGTTACGGCTATTTACCGAAGTGGCAGGATTTTTTACCCCTGTTATCGGTGATTTTTATTTGGCCCTGGCTACATTATTTGTTGAACCGTTTGAACGGTTATCTGCGCCATCGCTAAGCCATGTACACGCCCTTAAAACAACCCCATATTGAACGACAGATCTTCCAGCAGCGCTTATGGATTGCAGTGCTCTTTGTGGTGGTCGTTTTTGCGGTATTAATTGGTCGCTATTTTTACTTACAGGTCATAAATCACAGCTATTATGCCGAACAGGCGGAAAAAAATCGCATTAAAAGTAACCGCATCAAAGCCTCTCGGGGATTAATTTATGACCGCAACGGTATCCTTTTGGCGGATAATGTCACCGCCTATCGCCTGTTAGTGACACCGGAAAAAGCCGGCGACATTGAACAGCAGCTGAACCAGTTAAGCGGTCTGATTCCTTTTAGTGACGCAGAACGGGCTGATATCAAACAACAACTGCAATTCAATCCCATTTTTAAACCACTGATTATCAAAGATAAACTCAGTAATTACGAAGTCGCGGCTTTTGCCGTCAGACAGCATCAGTTTCCGGGCTTTCATACCGAACCCTATCTGATCCGACAGTACCGATATCCGGTGGTGCTGTCCCATGTCATCGGCTATGTCGGAAAGATTACCGAACAAGCCTATCAGTCCGCCGATAAACAGCTGTATGCGGCCGATGATTATGTCGGCAAGACCGGCCTGGAAAAATACTACGAACAGCAACTGCATGGCCAGCCCGGCGTCCTAAGCACGGTCATCAATGCCCAGGGCAAGGTTCTTTCAAAACAAATTGAACAAGCCCCGGTCAACGGCCAACAGTTAACTCTGACCATTGATTTGGCTCTACAACAAGCCGCCTATGAGGCTTTTGCCGACAACAGCGGCTCGGCAATTGCGGTTAACCCCCATACCGGCGAAATCCTGGCGATGGTTTCAAAACCCGGGTTTAACAGCAACTTGTTTATTAACGGCATTTCTCACGAAGATTATCAGACATTAACCGCTTCGCCGGACAAACCTTTATTCGATCGCAGTATTAAAGGCGGCTATGAACCGGGCTCAACCATTAAACCGTATATGGCGCTGGCCGGTTTATACTACCAACTGATTGATCACGATTACCGTTATTTCTCACGTGGCTATTTTCAGTTACCGGGGCAGGAGCGGCGCTACCATGACTGGAAGCGTGGCGGTCACGGTGAAGTCGATATTATTAACTCGCTGGCCGAATCGGTGAATGTTTTTTATTATGATCTGGCCCACCGCCTGGGCATTGATCGTATCCATGATTTTTTACAATCCTTTGGCTTTGGCCAGTTGACTGGGATTGATATCAGCGGTGAAAAAAAAGGTATTTTGCCTTCGCGCGGCTGGAAACGGGCTTTTCGTAACATGGTCTGGTTCCCGGGTGAAACCGTGATTGCCGGCATTGGTCAGGGTTATTTTGTCATCACGCCCATTCAAATGGCGCAGGCGCTGGCCATTTTCAGCGCCAAAGGTGAGGTCAATCCATTGCATCTGGTGCAACAAGAAATCACATCAAGCCGCTTACCCATGGACATTAAACCCGCTGACTGGCAAATGGTTCATGACGGCATGATTGCCGTGGTTAATGCGCCCAATGGCACCGGCCGCAGCATCCGATCCGATGATTATCTGATTGCCGGTAAAAGTGGCACCTCTCAGGTGTACGGAAAATCAGAGGAAGACATTTATAAAAAGTCAGAAGACTTACCCAAAGAATTACGCAACCACGCACTGTTTATCGCTTTTGCACCGGCAGAGCAGCCACAGATTGCTGTGGTGGTGGTGGCCGAACACGGCTCCAGCGGCTCCAGAGCCGCCGCACCCATAGCCAAAAAAATCATTGACGCCTACCTTAAACCCGAGCCATGAAAAAGCGACTCATTTTATTCCCCGATGCCATTCTAACCGGCTTAATATTGCTGCTTTTAAGCGGTGGCTTAGTGGTTTTGTACAGCGCCGGCGGATGGGTGTTGGTGGAACGTCAGCTGGTGCGAATTGTTCTCGGACTCGCCGGTTTTTTTCTGGTCACTCAAATAAAACCCGAACGGTTTGAACAATTTACCCCGTATTTATTTGTCCTGACTGTTTTGATGCTGGTGGCTGTGTTGTTGGTCGGCGTCACAGTCAAAGGCGCGCAACGCTGGCTAGATATCGGCATCAGTATACAGCCGTCTGAACTCGGTAAAATCACCTTGCCGATGATGGTGGCGTGGTTATTCAGACACTCACCCATGCCGCCACGCTGGTCAACCTTGTTGTCGGCCTTGGCCATTATTGCCCTGATCGCCGGTCTCATCTACCAACAACCGGACTTAGGCACGGCTTTATTAATAGCCTTAAGTGGTTTATTTGTTATTTATTTCGCCGGATTGTCCTGGCGATTTATGGCCGGTTTTAGCACGCTGGTGCTGCTGTCTATGCCGGTGTTGTGGTATTTCTTGCATGACTATCAAAAGAATCGGGTATTGACGTTCCTGAACCCGGAATCAGACCCTCTAAATCGCGGATGGAATATTATTCAGTCAAAAATTGCTATCGGGTCCGGCGGCTTCAGCGGTAAAGGCTGGACCCAGGGCAGTCAAACGCAATTGGACTTTTTACCCGAGCATTCCACTGATTTTATTCTCTCGGTGCTGTCTGAAGAGTTTGGCTTTTTCGGCGTATTGATTTTATTTACGCTGTATTTTTGTATCGTCATGCGCTGTCTGTATATCGCTTATCATGCCAAAAACACCTACAATCGACTCCTCTGCGGGGCACTAAGTTTAATTTTCTTTGTCTATGTAGTCATCAATGCCGGCATGATATCAGGCTTATTGCCGGTGGTGGGCGTGCCCTTACCGCTGGTGAGTTATGGTGGCACCTCGATACTTACTTTACTGCTGTCATTTGGTATCATAACCGCAGTTCACAAACATAAAAAACTAATCCAACAATGAAAAATCTGATCCTTTTATACGTACTAACTGTGCCTTTCACGCTATCTGCGAAAGTTAATCAAAATGAAGTTGACACGTTCATCAAAGCCACCGCGCAACAGTATCAACTGGATGCCCAAAAATTCGCCACATTCTGGATCAGGCAGAACACCAACAAAGTATTATTGATGCCATGAACAAACCCGCTGAAAAAGTGCTCGAATGGTATCAATACCGACCTATTTTTATCACCGAAAAACGCATTAATGAGGGTCTTGAATTTTGGCAAAAACATGCCGAAGTACTGAACAAAGTCAGTCAAGAAACGGATGTACCGCAGCATATCATCGTTGCCATTATTGGCGTGGAAACGTTTTACGGTCGCATCAAAGGCAACCACAAGGTACTGGATGCCTTATATACCCTGGCCTTCGACTACCCCAAACGCAGTGCTTTTTTCAGCAAAGAATTGGGTCATTTTCTGAAATTATCTGCCGATGGCCATGTGAATGCCTTAGAAGCCAAAGGCTCGTATGCCGGTGCCATGGGTTACGGGCAATTTATGCCCTCCAGTTACCGCAGTTATGCCGTGGATTACGAACAAGACGGCGTCATTGATTTGTTAAATAATCCCCATGATGCCATTGCCAGTGTGGCCAATTATATTGCCAGACACGGCTGGCGAAAAGACCAGCCTGTGGTCGCCGAAACCACACAACCGGACAAGGACATTAAACTGAATCAACTGAAACCCCATCTAAGCAATGAACAGGGGCAAAGCTATACCTTAATTGGTATGAAGACAGATGAGGACACTATGGCCTATTGGCAGGGCTTTCATAATTTTTATGTTATTTCGCGCTACAACCACTCGCATATGTATGTTATGGCAGTCCATCAATTGGCCGAGAAATTAAAGGCCGCCAGGGCAACAGCCGGTGCCAATCAAACCCGCCATGAGGTCCTGCCATGAGGCTGGTCATATGCCTGCTTTTTACGGGCATTCTGGTGCTCGCCGGTTGTGGAAAAAAGGACAGGTATCGGGACATCGACC
>CAZWVE010000078.1:0-2831 GCA_964636925.1 uncultured Marinicella sp. | reverse complement strand
GATATAAAACCCTGGATTCCGAAAAGCGAGCCTTTAAGCAAATACGGGAACCACAGTCCCTATCGGGTACACGGCAAGGTTTACCGGGTTAATAACCACCCGTCGGGTTTTAAGCAAAAAGGCCAGGCCTCCTGGTACGGTAAAAAGTTCCACGGCCGCAAAACCTCCAATCAAGAAACCTTTGATATGTACAAACTGACTGCCGCCCACAAAACACTGCCCTTACCCAGTTATGTGGAAGTCACCAATTTAAAAAACAACAAAAAAGTGGTGGTCAGGGTCAACGACCGCGGGCCGTTTGTCGGTGATCGGATTATTGACTTATCTTATGCTGCTGCAAAAATGTTGGATTTTGTCCATGACGGGGTCACGGATGTTCAAATCAAGGTGGTTAATTCACCCCATGATTTACAACCCAAACCCATTTCTCAAGGGTTAACCTATGTACAACTGGGTGCCTTTAGCGATCAGCACGCTGCTTATAATTTAGCAAAAAAAGCCAGCCAATTACTTGGAATTGAAACATTTGTCACCATACTGACAACACCCGGTGGTTTACTGCATCGGGTGCGGATCGGCCCCATAGACTCAGAATATAAAGTCAATAAATTGCTCACCCGGATTACAAATGCCGGGATAGGCAATGCCCAAATAATAACGGATTAACAACCATTTTAATCATTATGTATAAAACCAAACCTGTTAAAAAATTTATAGCGCTGTTTCTTTTGCTGATGAGCTTCACTATATGGGCTCAAACTCAATTGGTCCCGTCACCACCTGCGATTAACGCGGAAAGCTATGTCCTCATGGACTTTCACAGTAACCGTATCTTAATGCAGAAAAACCCGCACACCCGGGTTGAGCCTGCCAGCATAACGAAATTGATGACCGCCTATGTGGTCTTTAGTGAAGTTAAAAAAGGTCAACTGTCCTTATCAGACACCGCCACCATCAGTGAAAAGGCCTGGCGCACCGGCGGCTCAAAAATGTTTATCGAAGTGGACAAACAGGTCAATATTGAAGATCTTATCCGAGGCATGATTGTGCAATCGGGTAACGATGCCAGCATCGCTCTGGCAGAACATATTGGTGGCAGTGAAGAAGTGTTTGCGTCGATGATGAATAAAGCCGCCGCAGAATTGGGCATGAACAACAGCCACTTTAAAAATGCCACCGGTTTACCGGAAGAAGACCATTATGTATCGGCCTACGACGTCGCCCTGTTGGGCCAGGCCCTGGTGCGCGAATTTCCCGATTTATACCACATCTATTCAGAAAAAGAATTTACCTACAACGGCATTAAACAACATAATCGCAATACCCTGCTATGGCGTGATCCGACCGTGGATGGTTTTAAAACCGGTCACACCGAAGCCGCCGGTTACTGTTTAGCCACCACCTCTTCACGAAACGGTATGCGATTAATCAGCGTTGTCATGGGCACCGCATCAGAAAAAGCGCGCGCCGATGAAACCCAGAAAATGCTTAATTACGGCTTTCGCTTTTATGAAACCCATAAGCTCTATCCGGCCGGTCAACAACAGGCGGTCGCTGAAGTCTGGAAAGGACAGGCAGAAGAAGTGCCCTTGGGGCTGGCCGAGGATTTATTTATCACCATCCCCAAAGGCAGTTATGATCAACTTCAGGCCGGCGTCGATATCCCCGGTCAGCTACAAGCACCCATCAGTGCCGGTCAGGTCTTGGGACAACTCAGTATTCGACTGAATGATACGGTGGTTGTGGAAAGACCCATGGTGGCCCTCAATACTGTCGCACAGGGTGGTTGGTGGACCCGTATGGTTGACGGCATGGGTTTATGGTTCAAATCATTTGGAGATGACGATTAATGGCAGAAACACCTGACAACCCCCAGGCAGAAGGCTTAACATTTCCTTGTGAATATCCGGTGAAAGCCATGGGCGCCAATAAAGACACGTTTCAAGAAGATATTTATCAGTGCATTAAACAACATGCCCCGGAAGTCTCCAAAGAAGGCGTGCAAATCAAAACCAGTAAAAATGGCAAATATCTATCAGTGACGGTACTGGTTTATGCCCAATCCCGCGACCATTTAATAAATATTTACCAGGATCTGCGAAAATTAGACAGCGTGGTATGGACACTGTAACAGCACCGCTGATTATTAAAAATCTGGGCCGCCGCGATTACCGCTCGGTGTGGTCTGCGATGCAGGATTTTACTGACCGAAGAGATGAAATCAGCACTGACGAATTGTGGCTGGTGGAACACCCGCCGGTGTTTACCCAGGGTTTAGCCGGTAAACCCGAACATGTGTTGGCACCGGAGGACATTCCGGTCATTCAAGTGGATCGTGGTGGTCAGGTCACCTACCATGGACCCGGGCAAATTGTGGCTTATCCACTGATTGATCTGCGCCGCCACGGTATCGGCGTAAAATCATTGGTCCACGGTATTGAACAAGCCGTCATCGATGTTTTGGCTCATTACGGCATTCAGGGTGAACGCAAACAAAAAGCGCCGGGCGTCTATGTCAACGGTGATAAAATAGCCGCTCTGGGTTTAAAAATACGCAAAGGTTGTTCCTATCATGGCCTGGCTTTTAACATCAATATGGACCTGGCGCCATTTCAGCGCATTAATCCCTGCGGTTTTAGCGGTCTGAAAGTGATTCAACTGTGTGATTTAAACTCAAATTGTGATATACCTACGGTACAACAACAGCTGATTGACAGTTTGTGTCAAACTTTACATTTTTCTTCTCACCAAACACCCGCCACGGTGTAAACCGACAATAGATTATGGACCAAAAAATCCCCTTACATATTCAATCGACACAACAAGCCGGA
>CAZWVE010000077.1:0-6901 GCA_964636925.1 uncultured Marinicella sp. | reverse complement strand
TATTATAAATGGCGGTTAAAATCCATTGATTGATGCAGCACACGTAGCACAGTAATACCGTTTTCTGAGTGTTTGAAAAATACGATATGTGATGAGGCCAGATAAGCCAGAAGCTCAGGTCTGATATCACTGTAATCTGTTCCGAGGTTGCTGTCATTGACGAGTTTGTGGAATGTTTCATCGAGTGACTTGATATATTCCGTTGCTTTGGCCTGTCCAAACTCCTTAAGGCTGAACTGATAAATATTGTTTATATCATCATAAGCTTTTGGTTTTAGCTTGATGATGCGGCTCATATGTTATTCTGATCGAGAAAACGATCAAGGTTCCAATTGATTGATTCACCACTGTTTTCACCTTCATCGATCAGCTTTCTAAGGGTTTCCAATTTAGATGCAGCATGTTTTTCTTTGAGTAGTCTTAAGCCTTCTCGGATGACTTCGCTGTTGGTTTTATAGTTGCCAGACTCAACCAAGCCTTCAATAAAGCTTTTCAGTTCAGGACCGGTATCGACTGTTATTGTTCGTGCCATATTTATTACCTGTGCATTGTAAGAATTAATCTTACAATAAGAATATAAGAAATAGGCTTACAATGCAAATAAAAAATTTACCTTGTAAAATACAATCATATAGTGAGGTGACTGAGGTGTACCCCAAAAAATGAACACCCAGATAACAGACGAAGATGTTCGTTTGTAACAGTTATCAGTAACAGGAAAAGCCTTCCAACTGGTTGCCCATTAAATCAAATCATGTTCCTGACAAAATGCATTAAATGAGGCAGTTAGTAAAGTCACATCTGTTTCCGGCGATATGGACACCCTAACCACGTAGTCTTTGTCCTCTTCTTTGGTGGTGCCTTGCGTTGAAGTGGCTGGAATGGTCCAGTAGCTGCCTTTGAGTTGTCCGTAGCTGACGCAGTTTTTGCAGGCTTCGGGGTGCTTTTTAATCATGAATTCGATTAGTTTTTTATTCAGTGCTTTTTGTCGTTCCTGACGTTCTTCTGTGGTTTCGGCATCGACAGGTAGGTCGAGAGAAAATACTGAAGGTTTAAAGCCTCTTTGTGCCATCTGATCTGTGACATAAAAAATCTTGGCTTTGGGTAGGATGGCTTGTATCTGCCGGACAAATTCACGGGTGTTTTGGTAGGCTTTGACGATGCGTTCAGGCATGGAGGGCATGGTTTCAGCCAGGGTGTTGAGTTGCTTGGCATCGGCCTGGTTGTCAGATAATTTTAAATGGGCGGCGATTAATGGCATGAGACTATCCGCCGTCTGGTTAGCTGCACAATAGCCGGCGATACAGCGACCGCCACTGGGGAATTTTGAACCGCTGGCGAATGAAATTGTTTTCACCGTGCTGAGTTCGCTGTCAGGGTGTAATAACTTCACATTGGGGCAGAAGGTTTGATCCACCATAAAAACCGGTTGCACAGCGGCGTCACCGTTGGGTGTTTGTCGTTGCAGACTCAGGGTTTCGCTCAAAGCGGTCATGTCGGGCACTTCAACCCTTGGATTGGTGGGAATTTCAGCCAAGACAATTGGTACGCCATCAACCTTTGCAACCGATGCTAAAACCGTCTCTAAGCTGTTAACTAAATCGGCACCGCCATCTACCAATAAATCGACAATCTCTGCTTGCGGGATTAAATCAGCCACCCGTCGGGATTGGTCATTGGTACCGCCGTAACAGTTGGGTGGTAATATGATTTTAATCGGTTTGTCGGGATGTGCGGTGCGGGCATTTTCGACCAGACCCATTAAAATGGCGTATTGAATCGACAAGCCACTGGACGCCACCAACGGCATCGATGAACTGCCGGTATTGTCTTGAATGCATTTGGTCACAGTGTTTTTGGCTTCATGATTGAGCGTTGTCACAGGGACTTTATTGGCAACCAGTTCCTGCAAAATCTGTAAACAGTTCGCAGGTGACATGGCGATGGTTTCACGCCTTCTGACGTGTTGCACTGCACTGACCAGCTGCGCTGAATCGGATTGGTGAATAATGATGATAGAACCCAGCGCGGGGTGGATGTTAACGGTTTGGTCAATATGTGGGTTTTTCGTTAGCTTCTCACTAAACGGCTGTTGGGTGACATAAATTACACTGCCATCGTTATGTTGTGGAATTTCGTCGCTGTGTTTTACCTGGGTTAATTGGTATTGATAACCATAGATATTTTTGAGTCTGGACTCGTCGAGCAGCGGTGACTCCTCGCCATCGTAATAAATAGAGGTGGCTTTATTATTCAGGGCATTGTGGCGCAAAATAGCCAAAATAGGCATGGTTTTAGAGGCAAAGGCAATAACCTGTTCATCGTCAACCCCATTAATCTCGGCCAAAACCCATTCCAATAAACTTGATAGCTGATGGCCTAATCGGATGTAATCATAGGCTGTGGGTAATTTCTCGAGTTCATCACGGTTCACCAAGCCGGATGAAAGTCGTTTTTTTAATTCGTCTAAAAATTCTGTCTTGGCTTTGGATTCATTGTAAATATCGAGCCGATGGGTGGTGAGTTTAAGCCAGTCTTGGGGCAAGTTATTCAGCAACGTTTTAATTGATTTCAGTCTATCGGTGTTGATGTTCAATGATCTCTCCAGTTTTATGATATGTGGTGAAGAAGCTGTCATGATAGGGGCAATTGCCGTAAGTTCAACATCAGTTTTAAATTAACCGGAAGTATACATGTACTTTTTACCTGAGTATAACTAACTTTAGGTTCCGGGATACTTTAGAAGAATAATCAAAACAGTTAAAGAAAAAATAATCAAGCAAAGGCATTCATTTAATTTTTTGGCCAAAAAAATATAATATCAATAAATTGATAGTGAAAAGTTAAGTAGTGTTATTGTCGGTTATATCCGCTGTAAAAGAACTGTTATAGATTATTTTGATTTGTGTTTTATGATAAATAAAAAACCCCGCCGAAGCGGGGTTGTAATTACCTATTGGTTTCTCATTAAGGAGGCGTGACACCCTCAAAACCGTCTTTAAAGATCAAATCAGGTAAAGCAACTGACTCAGGGAATAAGCAGAATTTCGACAATGAGCCTGTTACGCCAGCTGCCGGATCACTGGCATTTAAACGCCATTCACCATTCAGAGTTTCGCCATGGAATGCCGATAATGGCTCATCAGGTTTAAGATTGCCACCAATTCCCGGCGGGCTGACAGCACAATAATCTTCCACCGGTAATACGCTGGTATCATCAAACACAACATCGACATCATCAACACTACAGCCATAGGTAGAGTCTGGAACACCCGGTTGATCCATTAATGTAACACTGGTTCCGGTATTTACATGGGTTAAGGTAAACACCAAATCACCCGGCCACCCGTGTGTTGCACCCACTGACACCTGCAACCCTGTGATGGTTTCATTGGCACTTATATTTAAGCTTGTATCAATACCAACTGAGCTACTATCTGGAATCGTTTCAGATCCTGTCCAGCAGACTTTGTTCAAGGTTGTGAAACTAAAGGTGGAAGAAATCGGTGCCTGACCACAGGTGTTTTCAGCCGTGACGCGCCAATAATAGGTACTGTCAGGGTTTAAAACCAACGCTGAGGTGTAATTGTTATCATCAACCTGGACTGACTCAATAACATTACTGAAGCCTGAATCATCAGCTAATTCAAAAAGATACGTTTGTACGCCACTAACGGCATCCCAGCTAAAGCTCGGCATATTGCTATCAACACCTGTTGCCCCATTTGTGGGTGATTGCAAAGTCGGTGTATTTGGTGACTGATCAAATATATCTAAGCCCAGGTTCACAGATCTTTGGTCAGAACCGTCATTGCCGACAGCATTTATGACGTAACTCCCCGGCAAGGTATTGGCAATATTCCCAATGGTTAGTGTTGAAGAGCCGGGTGCAGACACGGGATTGGCAGATAAGGCGACACTGCTACCGGCTGGTTGGCCGGTGGTACTCAAGGTCACCAGTCCTGTATACCCCAATATTGAGTTGACGTCGAGTTGGTAGACAGCATCATTGGGTGAACAAACAGCCACAGAATTTGTGGTTGTGGACAATGTAAACGTGGGATCTTGAACACAATTGTAACAAACCAGCGCAAAATCCTGATCCGTCGCATCACCGGTATTAGGCACGCCGTCACCGGCTATGTTGGTAGCCATAATCTCAATATTGATGTCAGTGGCAGTACCGGGCGATAGAAAGACAGCTTCATAGTTATTCACTGAATCAGCTGAGCCGCCGGTGGTGGAGTATTGACCACTGAAGTTGTTTCCCAGATAGGTGTTGCCACCGGTGGTAACGCTTAAATCAAGATTATTAACTTGAGGTGAAGTGCCGACTGCACCAGGTTCATCCGTGTAGGTCATAACCACACGAACCGGTTTTGATGGGTCTGATACGGCACCCACCCAGCTAAAACTTTCTCCGGTGTTATCAAAGACTGTGCTTTGATCCAATAAAAATTTATTCGTATTATCGAACATTTCATCCAGATTAGGCATGCCATATCCCTGATTATTACTGGGCAGACTGTCATTGCCGGAGACGCCGGTTAAATATGTCGGATGGGCCACTAAATACGCTTTCATCATGGCCGGGCTGGGGGAAGAAAAAGTCCCTAACATTGATGCCGGCGGGTTTTCTAACCAATAATAGGCCAACGATGCCACACCAGCCACAGCCGGGGTAGAGTGCGATGTTCCCGAAGAAGCCGCTATCACGGTCTGGCCGCCCGGACGATATTGGTCACAAACACCTGAACCATTATAGCCACTACTGGTTGACGCAGTCCCGTGGATATGTGTGCCCGGTGCGATAACCTCAGGTTTTGTACGGTTGCCTGGTGACGGACCGCGGCTGGAAAAGCCGATGACGTCCATGGCGCTGTCTGCACCACTTGGGCCAATACCGCAGCCATCGCTCCAGTTGCCATCTTCGTCAATAGGTCGATAGTTCTCTGAAGCGCCGACAGTAATCATATTTTTACCATTTCCGGGGGTTCCCACGGTGGCCGCAGAAGGTCCTGAGTTACCGGCCGCAAAAATAGTGATGAGTTCCTGGTTTCCAGATGCCGTACCATCGGCATCACGGGTCCCGACATCGAACGCCTGTGATGAATCGTCGTAAGAGCCGGCACAACCGGAACAACCCCAGGAGTTGCTCATAATCTTGGCACCATTTTGAGACACGGATTCGATCAACCCTAAATCTGAATTACCACACTTACTTAAATCAAACCCGGACGGATCAAAAATACGCGTGCCGGCAATGCGGGCGTAAGGATTCACTCCCTGGGTTCTTATGTAGCCATTGGGGTCGATATAAGGAAAGCCCACGCGACTTTCAAAACCGCCGACAATGTTGGTGTTTAAATGGCCGTGGCCGCCAATACCTTCACCGGTGGCTTCGCTGGTACAATTACCCACATAACTTAAACGGGACGGGTTAGCTAATAATCCATTTTCATGAAAAGTCGGGTCTCCAGAATTAACCGAGCCATCACCAATACCATCATCAGTAATATCAACAACCGGATAATCAGTCGGGTTAGTGGAAAACCCTTTTGTCGACAAAAAACCTTCATAACCGGTCATGGCAGGTTGTGAACCGTCGGGTGTTAAATCTCCTGTCAGAATAATGTTTTGAATTTCATCATTCAAGGTACGTTCAAAATATTCACTCACCCAAAATGAATCAACCAAATTCAGCAAAGTCGGTAAATCTTGAACAGAAACGGTGATACGGGTGCTGTGAAATTTCATCACCTGTCGCCAGGGAGAATTAATCGTCTGCGCTAATTGATTGATAACCGCTTTACTGCGGTTGTTTTCGGGGCTGTCAGCCAATTGTACCACCACGTTGATGGTCTCAGTGCCTTGTGTACTTTGTTGTCGACGTAGGGCTTCATCAATGGTGGAGCCTTTCTTGAATTGGGCGGTAAAAGGTGCATTAAATTGAATAAAATGTTGCCTGCTTTGCAAGGATTCCAAAGCTTGGCTGGCGGCAGTGTCTGTCCACACCAAATAACCGTTATTGGCCACATAATGAATTAACTTAACCCCATGTTGCGAGAGACTGTTCAGCCATTCTTGCTTAACGGGGCCGGTAAACTGAACCACCCGCAAACCGGAACCGTCTTCTGTTAGTAAGGCATTGGCATCAAAGTTATATTGATTGTGAATGTGTTGGGTATCAAAAGTAAACGAATCAAACAGTAGTTGATCCATGTCAGAAACAATATTGACCGCAGAATTGTTGGCGGCTAACTTGTTAGCTTTGGTTGCAGACATGCGATACAGCTTAAACTGACCGTAGTCCTGAATTAAACTTTCCTGGGGGATTTGCTTCAAAGCGTGCTGACTTTTTACCAGAACTTTGACATCGTCTGCCAAAACCGGTGTGGTGGCCATACAGGCTGCAAGTGCTAAGTAAAGGGGTTTTTTAATCATTCAGTTGTCCTCTTTTTGATTAATGTTGCTAACTATTTTATGAATGTTACATCAATAATGGAATGAAATTATAATGATTTTTAATACATGCCCAGAAAACAGAAGTCAATCACACAAAAAGACTGCGGAAATATCATTTCCTTATAATTTAAGATTGTCAGAAAAATTAAGACAAACCAACACATTAAAAACAACTATAATGGTGGTTATTGACGATGCCGATAGTCTTAAAATCAATTAATTTGCAGTTCCCTTTTTGAGGGTTTAGAAAGGAAATCATGTATGAAATATCAATCACTCTTAGCACTCTTTACATTTTGTTTGGCTATTGGAATCGCTGAACCCTCACATAGCTTAGATAATAAAAAAACGAGTTTTTCTCAACACAATACCTTTCGGTTAATCACAAATTAACGGCTTTTGATCAATTTGGTGTAGGTGGAGACTTAAGCTATTT
>CAZWVE010000076.1:0-6938 GCA_964636925.1 uncultured Marinicella sp. | reverse complement strand
TGACAGCAATTTTGTGGGGAAAATTGCTGTCATGCCTTTTTAATTAATCCGCATAATCAATACAGACATTTTTACATTCGGTGAAAAACCGCATGGCCTCAAAACCCCCTTCCCGTCCCATACCGGATGCTTTCATACCGCCAAATGGTGTCCGAAGATCCCTCAATAACCAACAATTTACCCAAACAATACCGGCTTCAATATCGGTGGCCAGTTGATGAGCCCTGTTAATGTCTCTGGTCCAGATGCTGGCGGCTAAGCCATAGGCGTTGTCATTGGCTAATTGTAATACCTGTTCCTGGCTTGAGAATTTTTGTACGGTCGCTACCGGTCCAAAAATCTCTTCTTGATTGCTGCGGCAATGGTTAGCAAGACCGGTGATGAGTGTCGGTTTTAAAAAATACCCATTCTGACAACGAGGCGGTAAATCAAAGGGTTTGTCCGTGCTTAACAATTCACCGCCTTCGGCTTTAGCCAGGTCCAAATAGGCGCGTACTTTGGCCAAATGGTTGTCAGAAACCAGTGCGCCAAAATCGACCTGCGGGTTGCTTGGATCGCCCATATTAAGTGCGTTCATTTTTTTTAACAGCGCTGCAACAAAATCCTCATAAATACTGTCTTGCACATACATTCGGGATCCACACAGACAAATTTGCCCCTGATTACTAAAAGCCGCGCGACAGGCAGTCTCTACGGCCTGATCAAAGTGACAATCAGCGAACACGATAAAGGGATTTTTACCCCCCAGTTCCAGGGAGATTTTTTTGTGCTGACCTAATGTGGCTTGCTGAATGGCATGACCGGTTTCAGTGCCACCGGTAAAGCTGATGGCTTTAATGTTTTCGTGGGTGGTTAACGTGGCACCCGCTTGTTGGCCGGTACCATGTACAATATTTAAGACCCCGGCCGGAAAGTCGATGTCAATACACAGTTGAGATAATAAATAGGCGGTATAGGGTGTAATTTCCGAAGGTTTGGCCACCACCGTGTTGCCGGCGGCTAAGGCCGGCGCGATTTTCCAGGTAAGTAGGTACAGCGGTAAATTCCAGGGACTGATACAGGCCACCGGACCCAAGGCCTGGCGTAACGTATAATTTAGGGTACGCGGATTGGTGGCATGGGATTCACTGTTAAATTGGGTGGCAGCGTGGGCAAAAAAACGGAGATTATCCTGAGCCCGCTGAATATCTACAGTCCGTGCTAATTGTATCGGTTTGCCGGTGTCTTTGCATTCGGCTTGTGCCAGCGCTTCGTGATTTTCCTCAAGCGCATCGGCTAAACGCGCTAACCAGTGACTGCGTTGCTCGGGTCGCAATGCCGACCAGGCAGGAAAGGCCCGTTGTGCAGCGCTGACAGCGGCATCCACGTCGCTGGCGTCACTGTTGGGTAAACGGCTATAGACTTGTGCCGTGGCCGGCTCAGTATTGTCAAGATATTGGCCGCTTTGTGGCGCTGACAATCTGCCATTGATATAATTTTTAAATGTCAGTAAAGACATACTACAGACATCCGGTACGGCCACCATCTACCGGTAAATTAATACCATTGACGTAGGCGCCGGCCTCAGAAGCCAGGAAGCCGACCACGTTGGCAAATTCTTCGGGTTGCGCGAAACGCCGTAACGGAATGGACTGCTTTTCAGCCGAAATAATTTCATTCACGGTTTTATTTTGATTTTTGGCTTTGTTTTCAAAAATCGCCTGCAATCGTTGCGTATCTGTGGCACCCGGCAGTACATTGTTGACCGTAATATTGTCAGGACCGAGCTCGGACGCCAGGGTTTTCGCCCAACTAGCCACTGCACCACGAATGGTATTGGAAACACCCAAATTGGCAATGGGCTGTTTTACTGAAGTTGAAATAACGTTAATAATACGCCCCCAGTGTTGTTCGCGCATGTGTGGAATGACGGCCTGAGTGAAGAGTTGATTGGCGATGAGGTGTTGTCTAAAGGCAGTCAGATAATCATCGGCAGCGGCTTGATGGGCTGCACCGGGTGGTGGGCCGCCACTGTTGTTGACAAGAATATCGACATTAATTTGTTGATTTAACATTTCATTTAATTGTGCCACAGCCTGTTCCGGGTGCTGTAAATCTGCGGCTAAATAAGTATGCTGTTGCTGTTTGGATGTGTCCAGCTGTTGGCAGGCCTGAACTAAAGTTTGTTCACTGCGCGCCATAAGTATAATGTTGGCGCTTTGTGCTGCCAGTTGTTTTGCCACGGCCAAGCCTATACCTTGTGAAGAGCCGCCCACCAAAGCAGTTTTGCCGGATAAGTTGATATTCATGGGTGCGCCTCCTTCAGAGCTTTAACTAACAGACCCCGTGCTAAAACTGCGTCGGCATGATTGGGAAACTTAAATTGTAATAAATCGTCAATCATCTTAACGTTAAATTGGCTGCTTTTTTGGTTTTCAGCTTTAAATACGGCACTGATGAACACCACATGATTTAACACCAGCGTAAAGCCTTTAATATCGTAAAGTTTCATGCTTTTTAACAGACTACGTAACATTTTATTGTAATGAATCACAACACCAATGTCAGCAATAAAAAACCTGACGGCTCGAAGTCGCATCAGGTTTTCTCAAGTCGTTTATGAATTTATTCTGTGGGTATTGTGTTCTTTTGCGGCCATTCCTGGAAGGGAAAAGGCTTGTCATCGTCTTGCATGGCAATGTACCTTAACAGTTGTTTCTGATAGGTCACCAGTTGTCCGCCAAATTGAGTTAAGCGTTGATTTTTGTCACCATCAAAAATAAGGAAGCCAAATTGAATGATAACGATGGTCGCCAAAACCCAAAGGGACAACCAACCTAAAAGCACAAATAAAAGGGTGAATAAGAAGCGAAAAAAAATGGCTTTGTCATCCCTTTTTTTTACCTGGGGGTTATCGTTGTCGTGATTTAATTCTTGTGTTGTCATGTTGTTTACTCAGTTATTGAATACTTAATTATTATCTCAAAAAACAGTGTGTAATTGACAGTGCCATAGGTCATAGTGACCCTGCCGAGGCTCTCTGTTGGATTAATTCAGTGTTTATTCAGTGTTCAATGGTTACGATAGGCTTATGATTAAGAAACCGACAACACTCATGAAACGATTTGCACCCTTAGCAGCCTTATTTTTAGTGGCTTGTGCCAGTACTGACTATCGCTATGACGATGATTATTATTACAGTGATAGCTATTACGGTACTGCGGATGGTTATGACCCTTACTACGGCTATGGCAGTGATTATTCATCGGCCGGTGGTGGCGTTTACTATAATAATTATAACTACTACCCTGATCGTTGGGGTATCAGTTACAGCTCTGTTTACTACAGTCCCTACCGTTATCCGCGTGTTGGATTTTATTACAGCAGTTCACGCTGTGGTTATGGTTGGTATTATGATTGTTACCCCGGTTACGGCTTTTACTATAACAGCTGGCCAAGCTACGGTTTTGGTTGGGGTTTGGGCTTTAGCTACAGCCACTACTCATACCGTTATTATGATAATTACTGGTGGTATAACCATTGGCGTAATCGCAGTTATGATCCCTATCGCTATCGTTCCCGTTACAACAGTACCTATCCCACTAACCGTGGTTACTATTCAGCACGCAATGAAGCCAGACGCTTAACTGATCGACAGCGCTCGAGTCAATACAAAGGTCAACATAACAGTGGTCGATACAATAACACACGTGAAACGGTACCCAGTCGCCGTCCGGTTAACCGACAACATTCATCGGGATCGCGTTACCAAAACAATTCGCCGCGTTATAAAGGCAATTCACGATCTAATCAGTCGAGTCAGTTGCCCAGTCGGAGCCGTTCATCTTCGATCCTAGGCAGTCATAATGACAGCCGACAGAATTCACAAAACCTGCGAACAAATTACCAGAAACCCATGGCCACATCGGAACGAAGCACTGATACAGCAGCCAGCCAGCTTATCAGACAGCGCTATCAGAATAACCTCAACCAGCGTAAAGAAGCCAATCGGCAGAACAAACCGGTTGCCAGTTCATTGCGCGGCGCCAATCGAACCACGGTTACAAACCCAAGACAAATACCGGCACGCTCCTTGTATAACAGCAATCAGCGTCAACAAACAGAACGCCGTCAAGCCATTAATCAGCAAGACTCAAGACAAGTGCAGGCAAACCGTTTTCAACAGCCGGGTACAACCCGAAATGTGACACCGTCAAATCATAACCGGCCACAGCGCGTAACACAGCCACGGGTGATGCCGACCAGACCCGTGGTGAACCAGCCCCCCAGACAATCCACCCCACCGCCGGTCACACAACGCACCAAACCGGTGACGCGCGCTAGCACAAAGCCGAAAACGACTGCCCCAAAAGTTCGCGCCCATCGCTCCGAAAGACGGTCATCATCACGCCAACGCGATCCCAACTAAGTTGTTATCACATTAGCAGCTAAAAGCCGACGCATTCTTGTCGGCTTTTTTGTTAGTAACAACCAATTCCAATCGATACTGAAATTTTACCTGCCTTTGATGTAGAATAGTGTCACTTTAAAATTCTGAAACCTCATGAAAAAACTATGCCTCTTGCTGGCTGTGTTGATTTTGGCGGCTTGCCAAAGCCCTCAACCCAAGCCAGATCAAAACAATGATAAAACCCTGACACAACAAGACGCCGCTGAGTTCCTGCAAAGAGTGGAAGATACCTACATCAAAGAAAGTGAGTACGCGGCTCGCGTCGCTTGGGTACAAGCTAACTTCATTACCGATGATACCGTCTGGTTGGGTGCCAAAAGCATCGAGAAAATGGGCGCGTTACAAGTTAAATTTGCCAATCAAGCGAAAAAATTTGATGATGTGGACTTACCGGCCGATATGCGTCGTCGTCTGGAAAAAATTAAAGGTAGCTTAACCCTGGCGGCACCCGATAACCCTGAAAAAAATGCAGAACTGGCACAAATTATGGCTAAACTGGAAGCCATGTATGGTGCCGGTAAATACTGTGTGGATGGTGAATGCCGCGATCTGGGTGAATTGTCCAAAGTCATTGCTGAATCCAGAAGCCACAAAGAACTGCTTGATGCCTGGACCGGTTGGCGCACCATTTCCGTACCCATGCGTGATAAATACCAACGTATGGTGGAATTGGCCAATGAAGGCGCCCGTGAACTCGGTTTTGCCGATACCGGTGCCATGTGGCGTGCCGGTTATGATATGCCTGCCGATGACTTTGCACTTGAATTAGATAGACTGTGGGGACAGGTAGAGCCCTTATATGATGCCTTACAATGTCATGTGCGAAGCAAACTCACTGAACAGTATGGCGACGAAATAATGGGTGATGACGGTATGATTCCGGCCCATCTGCTGGGTAATATGTGGGCGCAGGACTGGACTGCTGTTTATGACCTGGTTAAGCCCGCCAACGCCGGTGAAACCATTGATGTTACAGCACGCTTAAAAGCCCAGGATTATGATGCCAAAAAAATGGTTAAAACCGCGGAAAACTTTTTTGTTTCACTGGGACTTGATCCTCTGCCTGAGACTTTCTGGGAGCGTTCTTTATTCTTAAAGCCAAAAGACCGTGATGTGGTCTGTCATGCCAGTGCTTGGAATATCGATAATGAAGATGATATTCGCATTAAAATGTGCATCAAGGAAGACTACGAAGATTTTGTCACTGTACACCATGAACTGGGTCATAACTTCTACCAACGCGCCTATAAGGACAAAAGCATCCTTTATCGTACCGGTGCTAATGACGGTTTTCATGAAGCCATTGGTGACACCATCGCTTTGTCGATGACACCGAAGTACTTTAAAGACATTGGCTTAATCGATGAAATTCCCCAATCGGATAATGATTTGGGCATGCTCATGAAAAAAGCCCTGGAAAAAGTAGCTTTTGTACCCTTTGGTTTGATAATTGACCAGTGGCGCTGGCAGGTCTTTAACGGTGAAATTTCAGCCGACGAATACAATGCCGGCTGGTGGCGTTTACGCAATCAGTATCAGGGTGTTAAAGCACCGGTTGAGAGAACCGAGGAACAGTTTGACCCCGGTGCCAAATACCATATTCCCGGTAATACGCCTTATACGCGTTACTTTTTGGCCCATATTTTACAATTTCAGTTCCACCGAGAACTGTGTAAAGCGGCCGGTTTTGAAGGTGATTTACACCGTTGTTCCATTTATAACAACAAAGCCGCCGGTGAAAAATTGATCAAAGTCCTGGAAATGGGGGCTGAAAAGCCCTGGCAAGATGCCATGCAGGTGATAGCCAATTCCAGAGACATGGATGCCACCGCCATGTTGGATTATTTTGCACCTCTGAAAGAATGGCTGGATGCGCAAAATAAAGACCGCCAATGCGGCTGGTAATGGCCTAATTACCGTGGAATGTTAAAGGTCGGTTAAATACCGGCCTTTTTAGTTGCTTGACCACAAAGTAGGTAGTTTTGTGTCTGGAAAAACGGTCACTAAAGTGCTATTCTAATTGACCAATAAAAATAAATTAAGGAGACAATTATGAGTGTAGCAAAAGTCACAGAAATTATTTCAAGTTCCGATGACAGTTTTGAAGATGCCATCGAGAAAGGTATTGAACGGGCCAACAAAACCCTGAAAAATGTGGCCGAAGCCTGGGTCGCCAGCCAAAAAGTGACCGTCGAAAACGGTCGCATTGACCAATATCGGGTTGTGCTGAAAGTTAGCTTCGTTTTAAAAGACTAATCACAAGAAAATAAGACAAAAAGCCGGCTTAATCAGTCGGCTTTTTTTGTTTCTGTTTTATGCCGATTAAATACGATTTAAGTTGGCTGACATCTGTGGTTTGCTGATATTGCCTAATCAGTCGTTCCAGTAAACGGCGGCTGCGGTCGGCTTGATTTGACTGATACAGTGATTGCGCTGCCCGGTGGCCGGCATCAACGATGTCCTGATGATGTTTCGGAAAGTCTCGAGC
>CAZWVE010000075.1:0-6938 GCA_964636925.1 uncultured Marinicella sp. | reverse complement strand
ATTACCACAGAAAATAAACTCGGTATTACCGATGATATTTTGACCGTTTTAAAAAACCAACAGGCCGATTTAAAAAAGCTCGAAGTTGAAGATGGCAAAATTTATTTACAAACACAAGACCTGGATAAGGCCACGCAAGGCACTATAGCCAGTCAAATTATGCGCGTACCCGGGGTGAAATGGGTCAATCAAATTGATGTCTTGCCCGGTGTTGCCACGCAACGGATGTTGGCTTCATTGATGCAAGTGATGCCGGATCCGGTTATGGGCGTCAACAGCAAGGGCCATATTGCCTATGCCAACAGCGCCGCTGAGCAACGCTTTAAGCTTAATTTATCCGGCCCTGATCCGGTTCCTATGCAGGGTATTTTTACCCGCTCGGGTTGGCAGGATAAACTTAACGCTGCGGCTGAATCAAAATTGCCGGTCAACATCGAAACGGTTGGCGGAACCTTGTTGTTAGAGGTGCAATCGATTAAAGCCACCGGCGATAAAAAGCCGGTGGCAGCCATGCTGTTATTTCGTGACCATGAAAAAATTCAAGCCAGCAGTTATGTCATGCAGGGAGAGCAAATTGATGGCTTAAAAAACCTGGTTTATAAGTCCGACTCGTTTGCCCAGACTGTACAAAAAGCAAAGCGCGTGGCCGTGGTTGATGCCCCCATCAATATTGTCGGTGAACCCGGCACCGGCAAAACCTTATTGGCACATGCCTGTCACAGTTTGAGTGGCCGGGGTCATCACATGTTTACGGTGGTTGACTGCCAGGCGATGAAAGCCGAACCCATGGAGCAGCTATTATTTGGTCGAAAAAACCGTCCAGGCGTATTGGATTTAAACCGTGAAGGTACGGTGTTTTTTTCGCATGTGGAATTTATGCCGGATCATGTGCAGCAAAAACTCAGTCGTTTTTTTAATCAAGACGCACCATCAGTCGCCCGAATTATGACCTCATCATCAAAAAGACTCGGTTATTACCAGGAGTCGGGACAAATGAACAGTCGTTGGGTGGAGCTCATCAATGTATTAAGGCTGAATGTTTTGCCGTTACGTGAACGGGTCGCAGATATTGAGCCTCTGGCACTGTATTTTTTACAACAGATGAATCAGGAAATGGGACGCAGTACCGTCTTAAATGATGACGCTTTAAGTAAAATGAAGCGTTATTATTGGCCCGGTAATGTCAGTCAATTACGACAAAGTCTCTACAAAGCTGTTATGGTTAATCGCAGTGGCGAAATCACCGCGGCTGATTTGGATTTAGATGGCGCTGTTAGTCTGTCAACGGATTTAGGACAATTAACCTTACAAGAAGCAGTGGATGAGTTTGAGAAACAATTTATGCAACACTGGTACCAAAAATACCCATCCACGCGAAAATTAGCGCGCCAACTGGGGGTGTCACACACCACCGTGGCGCAGAAAATCAAAAAACACAATTTAACAATCAATTAGGACAAGAATTATGTCAATTAACCAACCACACGGTGGCGAGCTGGTCAACCTGCTGCCTGCCTCAGATGAAGAGCAGGCTAAACGACAAGCCATCGCCAATCAATTACCTGACTGGAACTTAACGCCCCGTCAAACCTGTGACTTAGAGTTGCTACTGAATGGCGCGTTCTCACCGTTACGCGGTTTCATGACGAAAGCGGATTATCAATCGGTGTTAAAAGATATGCGTCTTGACAATGGCGATTTATGGCCGATGCCAATCACGTTGGATGTGGATAAAGCCACCATGGAAGCCGCTGTTAAAGCCGGTCAACTGGCCCTGCGTGACGAAGAAGGTGTGGTGTTGGCGATTTTAAATGTGGCAGATGGCTGGCAGCCGGACAAACAAGCCGAAGCCCAGGCGGTGTTTGCTACCACCGATGAGAAACATCCGGCGGTTAATTACCTGTTTAATCAGGCCGGTGATTTTTATTTAGGTGGTGAGATTCTGGGTTTACAATTACCAACCCATTATGATTACCAGCAACATCGCCATACACCGGCAGAAATTCGCAATAAATTTAATAAACTGGGCTGGGGCCGGGTGGTGGCATTTCAAACCCGAAATCCAATGCATCGCGCTCATCAGGAATTGACCTTTAGAGCGGCTCAACGCGCTGAAGCTAATTTATTAATTCAGCCGGTTGTCGGTATGACTAAGCCCGGTGACATAGATCACTTTACCCGTGTGCGCTGTTACGAGCAGTTACTGGAGCGTTTTCCGGAGCGCACCACAACCTTGTCTTTATTGCCCTTAGCAATGCGCATGGGCGGTCCGCGTGAAGCACTTTGGCATGCCATTATTCGTAAAAATTATGGTTGCAGTCACTTTATTGTTGGCCGAGATCATGCCGGTCCGGGTGAAGACAGCCAGGGTCAGCCTTTTTATGGCCCCTATGAAGCGCAGGAACTATTACAACAGCATCAAGAAGAGCTCGGCATTGAAATGGTTGAGTTTGAAATGATGGTCTATTCGCAGGACAAAGCTCAATACATCCCCATGTCAGAAATTGAGGACAATGAAAAAACCCTGATGATTTCCGGCACTGAACTACGCCGACGTTTACGCGAAGGTTTGGAAATTCCTGAGTGGTTTTCTTATCCGGAAGTGGTGGAAGAGTTGCGCAAAAGCTACCCACCCCGTAACCGTCAGGGATTTACCGTGTTTTTCACCGGTTTATCCGGTTCCGGTAAGTCCACCATTGCCAATGCCCTGCGCATTAAATTAATGGAGATGATTAACCGTCCTGTGACTTTGTTGGATGGTGACATTGTCAGAAAAAACCTGTCCAGTGAGTTAGGTTTCTCGCGAGATCACCGTAATATTAACGTCTTACGCATTGGTTTTGTCGCCAGTGAAATCACCAAAAATGGCGGGGTCGCCATCTGTGCACCGATTGCACCTTATGCACAAACCCGTGCTGAGGTGCGTGATATGATTGAACCGGTGGGTGGCTTTTTAGAAGTGCATGTGTCAACGCCCTTAGAAGAATGTGAAAAAAGAGACCGCAAAGGTTTGTATGCCAAAGCGCGTCAGGGCTTAATTAAGGAATTTACCGGTATCAGCGACCCTTATGAGGTGCCTGAAAATCCTGAGTTGGACATCAATACCCTGGATTATTCACCGGATCAGGCAACCCAACAAATTGTACTGAAACTCGAGGCCATGGGTCTCATAGGTTAAGAGCATGCAAACAAACAGCGAAACACAAGACAAGCCGGTTTTTTTAATTGATGCCAGTGTTTTTGTGTTTCGCAGTTATTATGCGCTCAAGCCCGAGTGGTTTAACCAGCGCAATGAAGCGGTCCATGCTGTTTATGGCTTTGCCCGCTTTTTAATTCGTTTTTTAAAGCAGACCAGCCCGCGTCATATCGCGGTGGCTTTTGATGAATCGTTGGCCAGCTCTTTTCGTAATGAAATCTATCCGCCTTATAAAGCCAACCGGGAACCTGCGCCGGAAGAACTGAAAAGACAGTTTGCTTATTGCCAACATTTGGCGCAGTTACTCGGTATTGCGACATTTAAAGACCATCATTATGAAGCCGACGATTTAATCGGCAGTCTGCATAAAAAACATGCCGATGCCGGTCACAAGGTTTGCGTGGTCAGTGCCGATAAAGACCTGGCACAATTAATTCGTCCCGGTGATTGGTGGTGGGATTACGGCAAGTCAAAACCGCTGAGTTATGATGCCATTACTGAAAAATTTGGCGTCAAACCGGAACAGATTATTGATTTTCTGGCATTAGCAGGTGATCAGGCAGACAACATTCCCGGCGTTAAAGGTGTCGGCCCGAAAACCGCGCAATTATTACTGCATCATTTTGAAGATTTAGATCACCTATTGGACGAGTATCGACAGATAGAGTTTTTAAGTATTCGTGGCGCCAAATCATGTATGCAGAAAATAAAACAACACAAAGAACAAGCCCGTATTTCAAAATTACTGGCACAAATAGTGCTTGATGTGCCTTTGCCCAATGGTGCTATAATAAAAAGGCGAAATGTTGACGAGGGAGCCATGCAAACATTTATTGAAGAAATGAATTTTGGACCAATGTTGCGCCGAGAACTTTTGACTGTCGCTGCATTATGAGTAATTCTAAAAAAAGAATTCTGGTTGTCGATGATGAGCCGGATATTTTACAGTTATTAGACATATCCCTAACCCGCATGGGGTTTAGTGTTTTTAAAGCTGAAAGTATTGGTGCTGCCAAGTATCAATTATCTAAGTACAGCTTTCATTTATGTCTGACAGATTTTAAATTGCCCGATGGTGTGGGCAGTGAATTGGTGGCCTATGTTCGGGAAAATTATCCGCAAATACCGATTGCGGTTATTACCGCTTTTGGCACCATTAATCACGCAGTCGATACCCTAAAACGCGGGGCATATGATTTCATCACCAAACCCATTAGCCTTGAGACCCTGCGAAATTTAGTCATCACCGGTCTGCAACTCAATCAACCGCAAAAAGCCAGTCAACAACAGCATCTATTGGATGCCGATGTGCCTTATTTTGATGAGCTCAACTCACTGATATTAAACTATGCGGAAAGTGGCGTACCGACCATTATATTTGGGCAATTAGGCAGCTGGAAAGAGGAAATCGCGACCCTGATTCATAAAAACAGCCGCCACCATGAATCTGCCATTACATTTATTGATTGTCATCAGGAAGACGCGTCACTGATTCCTGACAACACCGGGACCTGGGTATACGCCAATATGGAGGCACTCAGCACCGATAAACAGAGCCAGTTGTTAAAACAACTAAAGACTTTGAGCCATGAACCGCAATTAATTGTCACCACGAATTGGTCCGCGGAAGAGTTTAAGAATTCATTGGGCATAAAAAAAACCCTGCTACGACATTTGGCGGTGGCAGAAATAACAACCAAATCACTGGTCTCGCTGAGTCATCAATTGCCGGCTATCTGTGAATCTCGGCTCGAAAGCCTGGCGGAAAAATGGCAAAAAGTACCCTGTAAACTGCATCCAACAGCGCTGGCCAAATTACGTCAATATGGCTTCCCGGGCAATTTCAAAGAACTGGATTTAATCCTGTCCAAAGCAGCCATTAATTGTGAAAACCAATTGATTCGCGAGGACGACATTGAGTTGGAAAATACCGGTTTTGAGCCGCATTTAGATGGTACCCGTAATTTAGAAAAGTACATTGAAGAAATTGAGATTCGGGAAATTAATAATGCCCTGACAAAGACCAATAACAACAAAACCAAGGCCGCGGAGCTGTTGGGTATAAGTTTTCGGGCTTTGCGATATAAAATTAAGAAGTTAGGGATAGAGAATTAAGCCAAGCCGGAGTTTAGAGGACAGAGGGCGGAAGACTGAGGACAGACAAATGATTTGTAAACTTTTATGGGTGTTATCTCCAAACACTTTTTCAAGTTATCCTACGCTTTAAACTTCCGAAACGGTGATTTTTTGGGAAAGTGGTTCATCAGGTAATCCATTTGATCGGCGATAATATTTTTGTTTTGCAGAAAAATATATTCAGCGTAATTCGGTGCGAAAGGGATTGCCAGTAAGCGCATATTGGCCTGGAGTGGGGTGCGATCGGCTTTGTGGTTATTGCAGCGTTTACAGGCGGTCACTACGTTTCGCCAGATATCAGCACCACCTTGAGACAGGGGTGTGACATGATCACGTGATAAGCGGTATCTTGGAAATATGTCACCACAATACAGGCACATATTTTGGTCACGTTTGAATAAAGTTTGGTTATTGAGCGGAGGCACGTAGTGCGCCAATTGTTTGTGTAAATGGTTGTTGTAACCTTTGGTACCAATGATGGCAGGAATTTCAAATTCACTTTGGATACCGGTGCGGGCGTTGATGCCGCCATGCAGGTGATGGACAATGGTGCCGTAAGCGTATTGCACCATATCTAAAGCCATTAATTTAGCAACCTGAGTGGCGTTCAGCCATTCAAGTGGCATCCCCGAAGCATCAGTTCTGAGGGTTTGATGCGCCCCGAAGCTTAGCTGGTTAATAAACATCTCCACAGGTGGTTTATAATATTACAAACCAGAATCGTGGAAAAATCAAGTTCCTATATGATTTTTGTCGTAGCTGGTTTGCTTAACCCACCAACATTCCGGCCATGGTGGCGGACAATAAGGAGGCCAGGGTGCCGCCAATCAGGGCTTTAATGCCAAATGCAGACAAAGTTTTGCGTTGCCCCGGTGCCAAGGAGCCGATACCGCCCACTTGAATACCGATGGACGCAAAGTTAGCAAAGCCACACAGCATATAAGTCGCCATTAAGACCGATTTGTCATAGGTCAGCGTTAGGCCGGTGGTGGCGTCTTTTAATCGAGCCAGTTGCTCATAGCCGACAAATTCAGAGGCTATCAATTTAACGCCCAGTAACTGACCCAACATGGTAATGTCCTCCACCGCGACACCAATCAGCCACATCAAAGGCGAAAACAAATAACCCAATAAAAATTCCATCGACAGGTTTTCATAGGGCGTATTGGCAGCAATCCAGGCATTCAAAGAAAACCAATCACCCACCGCCGCCAGGCCAAAATTCATCATCGCCAAAAAGGCGAAAAACACCAGCAACATGGCACCCACATTGATGGCCAGATTGACACCTTCGGTGGTGCCGTTAGATAAGGCATCAATAAAATTAGAGCCCACCGATTCGTGGGAAATTTCGACATTGGAGTTAATTTCCTCGGTTTGAGGGTACAGCATTTTCGCAATGACAATGGCACCCGGTGCCGCCATCACGGAAGCGGCCAATAAATGCTTGGCATAAAAAATCTGCTGAACCTTGTCTTCACCGCCGAGAAAGCCCACATAAGCGGCCAGAACGCCACCGGCTACCGTTGCCATACCGCCAATCATCACCAGTAAAATCTCAGAACGGTTCATCTTCTCTAAGTATTTTTTAATCATTAACGGTGAT